>NZ_JACJSW010000222.1:0-8224 GCF_014698375.1 Microcystis flos-aquae FACHB-1344
GGCAGAGTTGGAAAAACAGATTAATCGACTTCCCCATTTGCCAAAGTGGTTTGTGGAAATCCCTTATCAAACCACTTGACTATTGGATCATCTTTTTTATGGAGTTCTCTTAACACATCTGTATTATTAAACAAGATAGATAGTCCAGCTTCTTGTCCGCCTATGGTTTCTCCTGCATGAGGGTTGGTTTTATGTCGAACTCTAATTTTTCCACTCCAGGAATGAAGGGATTGATTAGAGGTTTGAACTAGATTTACGAATGGTGGAGGTGGCACATTATCATAGAGTATCTCCCAGTTGTTAAGATTAGGAACTACTAAAACATCAGGTGAGGATTGATCCGATAAACCACCGCCTTCCCACTTGACTTTAAGGAATAGTAACTCATCTTTAATCACCGTCGCTTGTAAAGTTGCCGCCTGAGTGAATTCAGCAGTAAAAAAGGGAGATACCATTGCTAGAACAACAGGTAGTGTCTTAAGAGCGAGAGATTGTATTGTATGGTTCATAGCTTTTGCACTTTAAGGATTGAGTACGATCGCTCCCCCCACATCCAGATCAAGCAACAGCCCAACCCAAGACTAAAAGGAGATAGCAGAAGCATACACACTCCCCCCCCCACAACTGTATCAAAAGCTACAAAATAATAAATCTTTATATTCCTTTCCCCGATTAGCGATTCACAGGGGAAGATTGAGATATTCCCTCTTTGCGAACTATAATCCAAAAAAAAATTAGTAGTGAAAAAATTCAACCAAGCGATCAGCTACTAACATTGCCATTTGTTCGTCAAGACGGCTAATTTGAGCAACGATTCGGGTTTTGTCGATCGCTCTAATTTGGTCTAAGGCAATACTACCTCGCACATTTTCTTGGTCAATCGGGATTCTGGTGGGGTATTTTTTGACTGTGCTGGTGATGGGAGCGACGACTACTGTTCTCAACCGAGCATTAATCTCGCTAGGGGAAACAATAACACAAGGTCGGGTTTTTTGCAGTTCGGAACCCCTAGTCGGATCGAGTTCCACTAGAACCACAGCAAATCTTTCTACCATTGATTTTCTTGCTCGAACTCGTTTTCCACTCCTAACCAATCCTGTAACTCTGCTTCGAGCGGTTCGTCATCAAATAATTCAGTCCACCCCTCTCTCACCTTCTTTTTAGCACTCAGAATAATTTTTTTACCTTCGACTATCGCTTCGACTTCATCAGTGAGTTCGCACTGTTCCATAATCGCTTGAGGAATTGTAATTCCTTGAGAATTGCCGATTTGTATGATTTTCAGCAACATTTTTGACTGCTTGGTAAATACATTGTCATTATATCAATCAACCGCTTAAACAGCCCCACCCAACCCCAAAGGCAGACAACAGAATCATACACACTATCCCCATCAAAAAAGTATTAAAAACTACAATTTAATAAATCTTTACATTCCTTTCCCCGATTAGCGATTCACAGAGCAAAGAGTCTCAGGTGTTTTCCCCTGTTTTTTTTACTCCTTCTCAGGCGAACTATCCTCATTCCGTGAGATATTGTGGCGCAGTATGTCGGATTCGCCTTTGCCTTCTCCCTTGACTGATCCTCAACTCGATCGCAAACTAAATTAAACAGGATTACCTCGCACCAACCAGCTGATAGACTAGGGATACCAGCTTTCATTTTGGAGTGAGAGAGTGGTTAAGTTAACCGATTCCCAAATTGATCAAGAAATTGGCAATATTGTCAGTCAATTCCAGCTTTATCAATGTTATGAATGTGCTAGAGCAGTAATGCAGTGGCTAACAGACAACGAAATTGAGGGGAAAGTGATCGAACTGAAAACGCGCTATCATGACGAAGATTATATCATTAGCGATCGCATAGGGAATGATCAATCAATTACGATCAATGGAAAACATTATGGGGTAGAAGTAAGGGGAAGAGTATTTGATAATCTGTCTCCTCAAGGGATGACACGAGATGATTGGCTGAAAGATTTTCATTGCCAAAGTGAAGAGTTTATAATTACTGAAGCAGGAGAAGGGTAAAGATGGAAGTAAAAGGCGGATTATTTGAGATTTTGTCTAAGATTAAAGCTAGACCTGGACTGTATATTGGTCGTCCTTCCCTGTCGGATTTGTTTATGTTTTTAGTGGGTTATAAAACTGCTAGACGGGAGTTAGGAATTGAACCGACAGCCGAAGAAATCAGATTCTATCAAGAGTTTCATCAGTTTGTTGAAAACAAATACAATCTTCATACATCTAATGCTTGGGCTAAAATTATCCTGCTCTATTGCCCCGATGAAAAGCAGGGATTTGAGCGTTTTTTTCAGTTACTAGGGGAGTTTCAACAACTTGGCAGTCAGGAAATTCCTGCCGATGGGATTGAGGATCAAGAGATTATTATAAGTCGTGTCAGCTAGTGCGATCGCAAATCTCATATCTCAGGTCAAACAACAGCCCAACCCAACGCCAAGAACGGACAGCAAAACAATACACACTA
This sequence comes from Microcystis flos-aquae FACHB-1344, assembly GCF_014698375.1. Taxonomy (NCBI): domain Bacteria; kingdom Bacillati; phylum Cyanobacteriota; class Cyanophyceae; order Chroococcales; family Microcystaceae; genus Microcystis; species Microcystis flos-aquae. The sequence continues at coordinate 2,488 of NZ_JACJSW010000222.1, forward strand.
CCGCACTAAAAACTGTATTCTAAGCTACAATTTAATAAATATTTTACAAATCTTTACATTTCCCTTCCAATCTCTATCAAGAAAACCCAGAACCAGAATAAACAATCCCCAGAAGACGAGACAGAGAAACCCGATCCGACTTCAGTAGTGCAATCGCAGCATCCGTAACTTGTCCCCTCACCTCTGAAAACCCATGCTATCCTTGAGGTATTCCCCCAAAATCCTCAAATCAAATCGTGATGAACAATGCTGGCCTAGATACCAATTCTCCTTTGTTGCAAACCCTTCAGACATTACCTGTCCAACAACAACAAGAAATTCTCGATTTTTTGGAATCTATAGTCAATCAACACCATCAAACCCAAATAACCCCAACAGGTAGAATTGCGGGATTATATCAAGGTCAAGGCTGGATCAGCGATGACTTTAACGAACCCCTAACCGATGAACTCTTGCCGCCAACTTAACCCATGCAACTTTTATTAGATACCCATAGCTTTATTTGGTGGTCAATTAACTCAGAAAAACTATCACTAACCGGGCAGGATTTGTTATTTGATCGAAATAATCGCTTATTTTTAAGCGTTGCTAGTGTCTGGGAAATGCAAATAAAACTGCAACTGGGAAAATTACAACTTAACCCATCTTTACAGGAATTAATTAAAAATCAAATAACCATTAATAATCTAGAAATACTTTCTATTGATCTAGCTCATATCTGGACACTAGCAACCCTTATCCACTATCATAAAGACCCCTTTGATCGACTTTTAATATCCCAATCAATAACCGAAATTATGCCTATTCTGAGCGTTGATGAAATATTTGACCGTTACCCCGTTCAAAGAATTTGGTAAATTTCCCAAAATGTCAGGCGATCGCCCCCCCCACATCCAGGTCAAGCAACAGCCCAACCCAAGACTAAAAGGAGATGGCAGAATGATACACACTCCCCCCCCCACAACTGTATCAAAAGCTATAATTTAATAAATCTTTACATTCCTTTCCCCGATTAGCGATTCACAGAGCAAAGAGTCTCAGGTGTTTTCCCCTGTTTTTTTACTCCTTCTCAGGCGAACTATCCTCATTCCGTGAGATATTGTGGCGCAGTATGTCGTATTCGCCTTTGCCTTCTCCCTTGACTGCGCTTCAACTCGATCGCAAACTAAATTAAACAGGATTACCTCGCACCAACCAGAAGATAGACTGGGGATAATAGAAATAATTGAATAGGGCTAAATTACCGGAGGAAACCTTAACTAGCATTTTTGATCTACTGCGTCCACTGGCAGAGCAGATAGAATCAGAAGAATTAAGCATAAACAGTAGCTCTCTTTCATTGTAGGGAAAAGGGCAAAGGTTTAAGAGAAAATTATCATCTTCCCCTTTCCGACTTCTGCAAGCAGTCTATTGATTACTATTTTCTTCAGGAGGAGAAGGTGATAAAACAGGAGGAGCGATCGGTTCAATTTTATCCTCATTAACCGGGGGATTAATCACCTCTGGAACAGGAGAAGGAGAAGGAGAAGGAGAAGGAGAAGGAAGGGGAGAAACTTGAGAACTTGGCTCCGTTTCAGGAAGGGGAACAGGAATAGGAATTACTTCTTCTGGGGTGGGACTAGGAGTTAATTCTGGAGTCACTTCTGGAGTAGGAATCACCTCTGGGGTAGGAGTCGGGGATGGGGTAGGAGTCGGGGAATAAATGGGAGTCCGTTGACGAGAAGGTCGTCGGATAGGGGGAAAATCTTGGGAGGGAGGAGGAATGATTTCAGGACCAGGAGAAGGTTCAGGGGTTGGTAATGGTTCAATTTCCTCATTTTTGGGTAAAAGAGCCATAAATCCCCGATATCCTAGGGCAAAAGCCCCAATTGTCACCGCAAAAATCAGCAAAATCGACAGCCAAGGATTCTTTTTTTCCCCAGAATTGGGTTTAATAACCACAGTGGGGGAGACGGTTGGTTTTGGGGGTGTAGAGGACTTTAATCGGGGACTATGGGGAGAAACCGCGATAGTTGGTTGGGTGGACAAATCGGGGGATATTTCTCCTAAAGCTGCCAACATTTCCCTGGCAGTAGCAAATCGATCCCGGGGATGAAAACGGATCGCTCGATCGATTACCATAGCTAAATTAGGATTAACATTTTCTGTCTCCTGTCGCCAGAGAATTTCCCCCGTACGCGAGTCAGTTTCTAGATATTGGGGAGTTTTTCCCGTTAATAAAAAAATCGCCGTTAAGCCTAGGCTGTAAAGGTCACTAGAAAAGACCGGTCTCCCGGCAGCCTGTTCCGAAGCCATATAACCGGGGGTGCCAAGGGCGATCGAATAGGCACTTTTTCCCGTAGGATCGAGTAAGGTGGCCACTGCCTCTTTCATTACCCCAAAATCGATTAAAACGGGCAAATTATCACTATTTCTTAAGATAATATTATCGGGTTTCACATCCCGGTGAATAATGCGGCGACTGTGAATAAAATCAATAACAGGCAGCAAATTCTCTAAAATCGTCCGCACTGCTGAGGAGGATAAATTTCCCTGTCGTTGCTGTTTTTGGGTTAGTGTCTCCCCTTCAATCCATTCCTGCACCAGATAGAAGTGATTATCTTGGGCAAAATAACCGTATAAACGGGGTATTTGGCGATTTTGTTCCCCCAATTCCTCTAAAACGCTTGCTTCTTTCTGAAAACGTTCTTTTAACCATTCTGGCATCTCTTCACTTTGAATGGCCGGCTGCAATTTTTTAATCACACAGCGCCGTTGAGAAGGCATATTCGTATCGATAGCGATATAAGTTTCCCCAAATCCCCCCCTAGCAAGGGTACTAACAATTTGGTAGCGATTGTTTAAAAGCACTAGATTCATTACCCTGAGAGTGCAAGCGTGGTCCTAAATTGTTCCTAGACTAACATTCTTTCGTTAAGGAAAAAGTCAAGGGAAAAACTAGAGTCAAGTCTAAGGAATCCAGCGACGGATTTTCGTCCACAAAGGTGCATTATCTTGGCTACTCATCTCCAGAAAACTTTGATAACAATCGTAAGCGCGATTAAGATGGGCGGTGATTTCTGTAGCATTGGGATGGGAATTGCGATCGGGATGCCAATAACACAAGAGAGTTTTATAATTATTCTCAATCCGGCTAGTCGTGGTAAAAGGAGTAATCCCCAAAACTCGCCACCAAACGGGATTAGCCGACTCTATAATCATCACGGCCAAGGAACGGGGCGAAGGATAGAGAATTTGGGCGATTAATGACCAATCTGACCCATAACACCGCCGATAAACCGCTTTAACCCGCTCTTTTCCCAACTGTTGACAAGCTTGTAAATGCCATTGACGAAAATCCCTCCGCATCTGCTGATGAGTTCGCAAATCTCGCTGGGCAAATCTGCCCTCAGCTAGTTTATTAGTGCCAATAGTGTTAAAGTTACCATTAGCGATCGCTTTTAGATCCCAGTAAAGATGATAAAAAGGATCTTGACCCAAGGCGAGACTTTCCAGAATTTCCTGATCGTAACCTCTAGCCGGATTTAATCGCAATAATTCCCGTAATTCCCGACAAAACTGCTCATTTTCGGGCATACCGCGCCATTGCCAATAGTTAACATCCGGTTTTGCCAGAGACTGCCTATATACACTGCGCCACACCTGCGGAACAGTACAGGCGATCGGGGTAGCCAAGGGAGTAGCCAGGGGATAAAATTGACCCTTTAAAGAGCTTTCAGGAGCATCTTCTAGTAAACAGGCAAGATGATAGGCGGGATGACTACGGGGCGTTTTTTGGGGGCTAATAAACCAAAAAGCCGTTAAAATGAGAATTAAGTACAAGAGTAGAGAAAGAATTTGCTCCGCCATCGCCACTTTTAGTTAGTCTGCTCAGTTACCTGAAGAATTATAATTCGTGCTATGGTCGCTGAAAAGTTCTTTGTATCTCAGCTGATTGTCAGGAATCTACAAAACGGGGTGATATGTCGAAAGTTTCCATATATTCCTACTTTGGTTATTCGGAAAGTTTCTGTATAATTAATAGTTAGATGGCTTAGGTTATCGGTTGGGGCATACTTGAAGAGTGTCTGTTCAAGTTCAAAAATTAAAGTGATCAGCACACCTGGAGCAATATGCGTCAATCAGAATCAAAAATTGCACTGCTGATTGATGCAGACAACGCCCCTGCATCAAAAATTGAGGCGATCGTCTCTGAAATTGCAAAGTATGGAGTTGCCAATATTCGTAAGGCTTACGGAAACTGGAAAAGTCCTGCGCTGAAAGCTTGGGAGGGGTGTTTGCACGAATACGCTATTCGCCCCGTCCAACAGTTCGACTATACGAAGGGCAAAAATGCTACTGATGCTGCAATGATTATTGATGCAATGGATTTGCTGTATACACAACAGTTGGATGCTTTTGCAATCGTGTCGAGCGATTGTGACTTTACTCCTTTAGTGATGCGAATTTTGACAAATGGCTTAAAAGTCTATGGATTTGGCGAGAAGAAAACACCATTGCCTTTTGTTTATGCGTGTTCAACATTTTTATACCTAGAAACTATTGATCAAGCAGTAAATTCTGAGGAGACTTCCAAAGTTTCTGCAAGTGTGAAGAAAACTGGTAAAGAGTTGAAGCAAGACACCAAATTAATCAGTTTATTGAGGGGCGCTGTTTCTAGCACTCTAGACGATGATGGTTGGTCGAATTTGGCAGAGATTGGCGGACACATAGCAAATCAGACATCTTTTGACCCACGCAACTACGGATATGCAAAGTTGAGTGGCCTGTTCGAGGCTATTGACTTATTCGAGATTCAGCGAAAAAATAAGACAGTCTTCGTGAGGAGCAAGCAAAAGAATGGCACTACTCCAAAAACGTAGTGCAGATCTAGTAGGATGCGTTCCCTAATGTAAGTCCTACCGCTGCAGCGATCGATTTTGGGGAACACACCATGGTCATTGATTAAAGTAAATGATAATAAGCTAAAAACGTCTAGGCACAGGGACGGACGGGAGTGCGATCGGATATAGACAAATATGGGGGCATTTTACCTTACTTTTTGGAGCCGTGATCTGTGGGCAATATGACATGATTAATAGAAGAAACAGGGAGTAAAGAGCATGACTACCTATCAAGATGTTCGCCGGCAAGTTGAGAATCTCACCCCAGACGAGCAACTTCGCTTGTTAAAAGAGTTAGCTGTAATGGTACGTCGCCCTATGCTTGTTAAGCCCAAGCATAGCATTATGGAACTAGAAGGACTAGGAAAAGAAATCTGGAATGGACTTGATGCTCAAGAGTACGTTAATCAGGAACGAGCCTCATGGAATGGCTGATGCAACTACAAGGTCAAGTTGTGGGTTTGGATACTGCGCCACTCATTTACCTGATGGAGCAAAATCAGGCATATTTAGGGCTTGTTCGTGCCTTTTTTGGGGCGCTAAGTCGAGGCGAGTTTCAAGTTGTTACCTCTACGTTGACGCTGACGGAAGTTTTGGTGCATCCATTACGCTCAGGTAATGTAGAACTTGCCTGCCAGTATCGTCATATTCTTCTCGATCAAGAAAACTTAATTACAGTAGACCTCTTGCAAAAGTCTTTCGTGATCTAATAAAAGGTTATTTATTTTTGCCAATACTCTTACGAGACAGCGATCGCCACAAGGAGATAGTGTTGCCAGCGTAATAAAAGAGTTTTTTGGTGATACTGTTGAAAATCTGTCCTTAATAGATAAAAAACAGAATAAGAGTCTGAA
>NZ_JACJSW010000223.1:0-35516 GCF_014698375.1 Microcystis flos-aquae FACHB-1344
AAGCTTATTAAAAGAATGAGTTATGGATTTACCAATTTTCAACATCTTCGACTTAAGCTGTTTGCTTGCTTTAATTCATAACAAAAATTAACACACGAAAACCAGAAGAGCCAAGTAACGTGATATTGATTGATGGTAAAACCATTGTCAGTAAATCTCGCTGATTGTTTATAAGTCTCTCAAAGACTGTTGTAAAGGGATAGAAGAAACCTCGGTCAGCCAGACTTTTTCTGTCGTCTTTTTAATTTGAGTTAGTCTTTTAGATAACTCGGTATATTTTGGCTTTTTCTCTCCTTGTCGATAGAGTTCTTGACAGTAAGCTAAGGTATCGTTCCAGACAACGCGCACACACCCGAACAATTGAGACAAAAGCCTCTTTTGTTGGTCTGTTGGGTAAATACGGTATTGATACCTCGCTTTCATTGGTTTAATATGTGTGTGTCTGTACTCTATTCTAACTAGGTCTGTTGATAATGTCAAGTCAGTTGCGAAGAGAAAGAAACTCTGTTTCCGATTTAAAGATACACTTGGTCTGTGTGACAAAATACAGAAGAAAGGTTTTTACTAGCAAAAGTCTGACTTTGGTTGAAAAATCTTTTAGGGAAGTTGCGGAAAAGATGAATTTTCAGATATTGGAATTTAACGGGGAGTCCGATCATGTACACGCATTGATTGAATATCCACCGAAATTATCTATTTCCGTGATGGTCAATTCTTTAAAAGGAGTCTCTAGTCGTAAGTATGGACAAGCTGGATATCCTAAGCCGTACGGGAAAGACGCTCTTTGGTCGCCCAGTTATTTCGTCTCTTCTGTAGGAGGTGCGCCACTGGAAGTTCTTAAGTTTTATATCAAAGATCAGGAAAAGCCGTCGTAAAACGACGGGGTTTTAACCCAAATTTTCGATAACCTCTAGCCTAGCAGAATTGCTCCAGTGCTTCTCGTTGGCGGATTAGGTCTTGTTTCTGCTTAGGGGATGAAACTCTGGTATAAATAACTGTTTTTTCTTGATTTCAGGTGGCTCTAGGTTTAACGCTTTATTTAAGTCTTCTTCCGTGTAGTAACGATGGCCTGAAGCGAGTCTTTTTGCTGGTAGTTTGCCGTTTTTATCCCAGATTCTTATTGTTCCGAGACTAAGGTTGATCTTTTGCGAAAACTCGCCTGGTTTGTATCTTTTGTCCATAAGGGGGCTAATGGGACTTAGGCGTTTTCGGTCAGCAAAAAAGGCTCAAACCATTACGGGACAAAGGGTTAACCTCGATTTATGATTTTCCTTGATCTATCTGGGTTTCAGCGATTTTGGGCTTCTCGAAGTAAATCCCAAGCGGGGATTGGAGTTGAGGCTTTTCTCGATTTGTTTTTTGTCTAAGTCCCATTAGCAGGTTTTATTAGCTTTTTGGGTCTAGGAGGGAACAGTTAACGATTTTTAAAAGCTTCGATCGCCGCCGGCAAAGTATAGTAAATTCTCTCTTGGCTAATTTTATCTAACAAGCGGGAACGTTGCAATTCTAAGTACAGATCGTGTTTAACCCTCGCTAGGGCGAAAACTATACCCTGTCTTGATAATTCCCTTGCTAATTCCTCGATAATCTCCACGGCTGTACTATCCAACTCTCCGAGTGCCTCTGTATTCAAGACAAACCATTCTACCGGTTTTGTCTCCCGGGCAATGGCGCTGAGGGCGCGACGTTTAAAGTCGGCCGCATTAGCAAAAAATAAGGGGGCATCGTAACGATAGATAACTAACCCGGGTATTGTTTGCGCTTCTGGCCAATCCTGGAGTGCGTGTAAACCCATCACCCCCGGAACCGTACCCAAGACGGCATCATCGGGCCGGGTAATGCGGGCCAATAAATCGATAACCGAGAGACCGATGGCGATGGCAACCCCGCTTAAAATCCCCGTGGTTAGCACCCCCACCATTGTCAGGACAGCGAGATTAAACTCACTATTGCGAAAGCTTTTTAGTCGTTTAGCGCCGGCAATATCCACCAGTTTACAGGCCGCATAAATCACCAGCGCACCCAAGGCGGCCTTGGGAAAGAGTACCAGTAGCGGACCGAGCAAGAAAATGACCGCCACCACCACCACTGCCACCACCAGGGAGTAAAGCTGACTTTTACTACCCACCGAATCGCCCACCGCGGTGCGACTGGCGCTGCTGCTGATGGGAAATCCCTGACAAAAACCCGCCGCCAGATTCCCCAGTCCCAGGGCTAAAAATTCTTGATTGGCATCGATTTCTTGGTTATGGCGTGCGGCAAAGGCTCTAGCGGTCAAGACGTTATCGGAATAGCCGACCAGGGCAATGCCGACGGCTGCGGTTACTAGAGGTAGTAATTGGGCAAAATCTAGGGTTGGTAAGCCAAAATTCGGCAAAGTATTGCTAATTTTCCCCACTACTGCCACCCCCTCTTGATCGAGATGGAGGGTGGCGACGGCGAGGGTTCCCAGTAAAACCGCCAGCAAGGGACCCGGTGCTTTGGGAAAATATTTTTGGATGACAAATAGAAATAGTAGCAGCAATATAGCGAGGCTAAGGGTTGGCCAGTGCCATTGATTTATTCCCCGAAAAAAAGCTAAAATTTCTTTAAAAACCGTATTTTCACGGATTGACAAACCACTAATTTTACCCAGTTGTCCCGCAATCATGATCACCGCCACTCCCGCCATATAACCGATCAGGATCGGTTTGGAGAGTAAATTAGCTAAAAATCCCAAGCGGGCGATATAACCAACTAAACAGATTAAACCGACCATTAGGGCTAAAAAAGCCGCTAAACTGCCGTAATTTTCTCCTTGAAGGCTTACCATCGGTGCGATCGCTGCCGCCGTCATCACTGCCGTGGTCGATTCTGGTCCGAGGGATAGTTGCGATGAGGAGCCGAAAAGGGCGTAAACTAGGGCGGCTGGCACGAGAGTCCACAATCCCACCACCGGCTCGACCCCGGCCAGGTCGCCGTAAGCCATACACTGGGGAATAGCGTAGGCCGCCACGGTGACACCGGCGAGTATATCTCGGCCCAGCCACTGCCATTGATAGGAGCGCAGGTTTTTTAGCCCGGGTAAATCAGGAAAATCGACTCGTCGGGAGTTTTTACTCATATTTTCTCTGTCAACGGCGACTTAACCTAATTTTAACGGAAGAATTAGCTAGGAAAAGCCCTTAGGTTGAGATATTTTCTGTCAGCAGGATATTTATACCATGTTAGCCGCAATTTTAATTAAATTGGCTAAATATACTCGGAAATATCTTCTTGACAATCATCGGCTAAGTATGATAACGCCCGGAAGCGTAAACCGACTAATTGCTCGTAGAGAGGATTTAACTTGCACAGGGGCGGAATATGCACTAATTTATGGCCAAAAAGCACGATATCGCGTTCAAAAGGACATTGAGGCGGGACCATTTTGCAGATAAACCGGGCCAAGCGCGGATCGTGCATTTCTACCCCATCTAACCAATCTTTGAGGGGATGAAGCAGATCTGGGTGGGGATGTTCGGCACTGATAAACTCGGATTTCTGCGCTTCCGTGGTAATTTCGGGAATTTCACAGATAGTATGTTCTAAAGCTGACAAGGCCTCGATTTCTAACCCGAAAGCATCCCGATAACTATGCAGTAATTGCGCTTCGGCGGGGGAATAAATGCCATCGGCGATCGCTACCATGACCGCCGTGCGGAGGAAGTTTTCTGATATTTTGGGGTCATGACCGAAACTTGCGGCCAATTCTTCGGGACTAATCGATTGATAGAGAACGTGGTCGTCATCTAATTCTAATTCGTGAGCGAAACGGGCGATCGATTCCTGTTCGCTGGTGCTATAATCCCCATCACACCAAGCAATTGTCAGTAATCCCCGTAACCAGTCCCTAACTTGTTCGTTAGTGTAGCGGTATTGAACAGAGCTAACCATAGGTATTGCTAAAACTGATTTCTAGTTTCTCAATTTAATTCTACCCATCGCCCCCGGATTCTAGTGGCCACCGTTCATATCATTTAACTATAGCCAATAACCCCATGGTCAGCTAGGAAGTTTTCGTTTTTCATCTGGCATAATCGGGCAATTTTCGCCCCTAGGAGCAGGGGTAGGGGGTTGGTGCTCCTTGTCCCTTCCCCACCCGCGTCAGTCCTAGTGAAAAGGTGGATTCCTGGGATTAACGTCCGATCCCGAGGTAACGGAAACCGGCTGCTGTCACCACCGCAGGATCGAGGAAATTGCGACCATCAATTAACACGGGTTCGCGCATGGTTTTAACCATTTTGCCGTAGTCAAGACGGAGGAATTCTTGCCATTCCGTCACCACCACCAAAGCGTCACAACCATCGGCCAATCTTTCTGGATCCGATTCGATAATCACACCGCTTAGACCGTGACTTAAACCACTTTGGGAAACTATCGGATCGTATGCTTTTACCTTAGCACCTAAACGATTTAACTGTTCGATCATGGTTAAAGCCGGAGCATCGCGCATATCATCGGTATCGGGTTTAAAAGTTAATCCCAACAAACCGACGGTTTTACCCTTGAGGATTTTTAATTCCTGTTGCAGTTTTTCGATCGCGATTGTCCGTTGACGTTTGTTAACATTGATAGCGGCGTTAAGTAATTCCGTTTCGTAACCGTAGTCTTCCGCGGTATGTACCAAAGCCGACACATCTTTGGGGAAACAGGAACCCCCCCAACCGATCCCGGCCGAGAGGAATTTGCTGCCGATACGGGAATCTAAACCGATACCTTTAGCCACTTGGGTGACATCAGCCCCGACGCGATCGCAGATATTAGCTACTTCGTTAATAAAGCTAATTTTGGTGGCTAGGAAGGCATTAGCGGCGTATTTAATCATTTCTGCCGAACTGAGATCCGTAACCACTACGGGAACGGGAGGCAAGGAGGGATCATCAGCAAATTGACGTTCAACCAAAGGCGCGTACAATTCCTTCATCATTTCGATGGCTTTCGGGTTATTACTGCCTAAAACAATACGATCAGGGTTAAAAGTATCATAAACTGCCGAACCTTCGCGTAAAAATTCGGGATTACTGACCACATCGAATTCCGCTTCGATGCGTTCTAGTGTACTAATACCGCCACCAGCGGCCACGAGATTTTTTTGTCTCTCGGCCACGCCATCGAGGACGATCATCCGTACCCAATCCCCAGAACCGATGGGAACGGTCGATTTATTGACGATTACTTTATAACCACCGTTGAGATGGGCCCCAATACCCCGGGCCACCGCTTCCACATAACGAGTGTCACTTTCTCCCGTGGGTAGTGCTGGTGTACCAACAGCGATAAAGAGGATTTCACCGTGTTTAACTCCCGCTTCTAGGTCCGTGGAGAATTCCAGATTGCCGGAGGCTGCCGAAGACTGCATTAATTCCGATAACCCCGGTTCATAGATGGGGGATTGTCCCGATTTCATCAATTTGACTTTTTCTTCATTGTTGTCAATACAGATAACATGATGGCCGATGTGTGCTAGGCACACCCCGGTGACTAAACCCACATAACCCGTTCCGATAACACAAACACGCATGATAATCACTCCAGTGACAATTAGGTTAAATTTATTGATTAGGGATTAGCTGAGACGAGAACGGAAATCCTCGATCGTCATTTTTAAACCCTGACTTAGAGGAATAGTTGGACTCCAATCCAGATAAGTTTTAGCACGAGTGATATCCGGTTGTCGTTGCTTGGGATCATCTTCCGGCAGTGGTTGATAGACCAATTCGGCCTCGGGATTAATCATGCCTTGGATCACTTGTGCTAATTCCAGAATTGTGTATTCGTCGGGATTGCCTAAATTAACCGGCCCGATAAAGTCCCCATTCATCAAACGCATTAACCCTTCCACCAAGTCAGAAACATAGCAAAAACTGCGGGTTTGGGAACCTTGACCATAAACCGTTAGGGGTTGACCGCGCAAAGCTTGTACGACGAAATTACTCACCACTCGACCATCGTTTTCCAGCATTCGCGGGCCGTAGGTGTTGAAAATCCGGGCCACCCGGATATCGACTTTATGCTCCCGATAATACTCGAAAGCTAGGGTTTCCGCTACCCTTTTACCTTCGTCATAACAGGAACGCGGTCCAATGCAGTTGACATTACCTCGATATTCTTCCGTTTGCGGATGCACATCAGGATCGCCGTAGACTTCCGAGGTAGAAGCGAGCAAAAATCGCGCTTTTACCCGTTTAGCTAGACCCAGCATATACATAGTCCCTAAAACATTGGTTTTAATCGTTTTGACGGGGTTATATTGATAGTGGATCGGGGAAGCAGGACAGGCCAGGTGATAAATCTGATCGACTTCTAAACGGATCGGCTCGGTGATATCGTGACGAATTAGCTCAAAATAAGGATTTCCTAGCCATTTAACGATATTTCGGCGCGTCCCCGTGTAGAAGTTATCCAGACAGATCACTTCATGACCCTGTTCCATCAAGCGATCGATTAGATGGGAACCAATAAAACCTGCACCGCCTGTAACTAGGATTCTCATGTAATCGACAAGTAAACATATAAAATTATTCTTAAAATACCCTTACGCTGGCTTTTTGGCAAATATTTTTTTTGACGAGGTGTTATCAGCGATCGCCGATGCTAGGCTAATGGCTGAATAATGGCTGGGTAATCCTTAAAAAATGTAACAATTTTCGTAGTCATCCCTACAGAGTTCTATATCGTCCAATCTTGTAGGCGTAAATTAGGGATTTGAGAGAAATCACGATAATTGCGTGTTACTAAAATACTGTTTTCTGATCAACTAATCGATGCAATTCTTAAATCTTGTGTTCCTATACGAATTTTTTGCTCCCGTAATTCTCTGAAATGATAATGAGCTTCTAAAGTATAGTTCAAAATTTTAAATTTGCTCAGATAATTAACTATATCTCTCAAACCTTGATAGCCTTTGATTAACTTTTCATATTGATTGCTTTGAGAGTATTTTCTGATCACGCTGAACCATCCTCTTACTTGTTCTTCTAAAGTAATAATTGTTATAGCCGTATCATCAGGATCGATAGACGCTACTCTCCGAACTAAGTTCGGATGTAGTTTTTGCAGTAGGGTTATATGATCGGTATCTAATATATATTGAGTCACGGTGTTTCAACTTGTTGACTGTCTTCTTGGTCAACTTTTTGACGATAGGTTTCTATACTCTCTATGACTTCATCTAAGAGGGGATTATAGGTTAGGGTAACTGGTATATTGAGGAGTGGATGCTCTTGTTGTTGTTTTTTCTGCGCTAATTTTTCAAATAATTGGTTTTGTTCTTCTAAAGAAAGTTGATCGATAGATTCTATAATCTGGCTAAGAGAAAGATGAGGAGTCATAAATTACCAGCCTTTTTGACTAGATATTGATGCTAGTGTAGCATAATTCCCTTCGCTAACAGCTTTAAAACAGCTCCTACAGTAATCGGCATTTTTCTGATAGTGAGTTATTCTAAACAAATATTGGGAGCTACTGTAATTCGGTCTAGTTTTTCCCTAGTGGTACAAGCAGGATGCCTGTAAATGCTATTGATGTAATTGGTAGCACAGGCATCGGCCGCCTGTAAAGAGATAGAAAGATTTAAGTTTAGAACAATGCCAGCCTATGTTATACTCTAAACAGAAAAACCCCCCTTGTCAAATTTGGGCAAATTCGGGCAAAATAGGGAATGTAAATTTTATATACTATTTAGTATTATTTTGATAGGACTAAAGAGGCTAGATTATGACCAGTGCTGGGCAAAATAAGTTATTTATCCTGATCGATGGGCATTCTTTGGCTTTTCGTGCCTATTATGCCTTTGCTAAGTCTCGTTCTGGTCCTCTGCGTACTTCTACCGGCATTCCCACCAGTGTGTGCTTTGGGTTTTTAAATTCTCTGATGCAGTTACTTGAAACTCAAAAACCCACTTATTTAGCAGTTGCTTTTGATTTAGCAGCTCCTTCTTTTCGCCATGAAGCTGATGCCAATTATAAGGCTAATCGGCAAGAGACTCCCGAAGAATTTCGCCCCGATTTAACTAATCTGCAAAGTCTCTTGGCAGCGATGAATATTCCTATTGTGACTTCCCCGGGTTACGAAGCAGATGATGTTTTAGGAACTTTGGCAAAACAAGCCAGTGATCATGGTTATACAGTCAAGATTTTAACAGGCGATCGAGATTTATTCCAATTGGTAGATGAGGAGAAAAAAACCACGGTTCTCTATCTGGATATTAATGCGGTCAAAAGTACCTCGGGACAGGGTTATACAGAATTCAATTCCCAAGCTGTCACGGAAAAGTTAGGGGTGACACCAAAACAGGTAGTAGATTTTAAAGCTCTTTGCGGTGATAAGTCTGATAATATACCCGGAGTGCGCGGAATTGGCGAAAAAACAGCGATAGATTTATTAAAAAAATACGATAACTTAGAGGATATATATACCAATCTAGAATCGATAAAGGGAATGGTAAAAACTAAATTATTAGAGGGTAAAACTGCCGCCGAAAGTTCTCGCTATTTAGCTAAAATTGCCCTTGATGCCCCCGTTAGCCTCGAAGAGGAGAAATTTCGTCTCCGAGGTTTTGATCGGCGTTTGGTTAAACCTTTATTGGCAAGATTAGAGTTAAAGAAAATTCTCCAGAAACTCGATCAAATTCAACAGCAGCTAGGTGGCACTCCTCCCCTAGAATTAACTAGCGATGCTGATTCTAATCAATTGTCTCTGTTTGATTTACCCCCTGTTTCTCCACCGGTTCTAATTGCTCCCGACATTATTGATACTATTCCTAAGTTAGATGCTCTACTGGCCAAATTAAGAACTTTCACTAATCGGCAATTTCCCGTCGCTTGGGACACCGAAACCACGGATTTAAATCCTCGTGTAGCCAAATTAGTCGGCATCGGTTGCTGTTGGGGAAAAGAATTAAATGCTATGGCCTATATTCCTATCGGACACCAGAGCGGTGATAATTTAAATCTAGAGATAGTCCTCGAAAAATTACGCCCAATTTTAGCTGGTGATAATTATCCGAAAGTCTTCCAGAATGCGAAATTTGATATTGATGTTTTTTATCATCAAGGAATTACCGTTAAAGGTCTAGTTTTTGATACTATGGTGGCTAGTTATGTCCTCCATCCCGAACTAACTCATAATCTCGAAGATTTATGCGATCGCTATTTAACTGGTATCACTTCCCTTAGTTATAAAAGTCTCGGTATTCCTGGGGGAAAAACCATCGCTGATTTAGATATTGCCACCACTGCCAACTACTGCGGATTAGATGCCTACGCTACCTATTTGCTTCGAGAAAAATTACAGGCAGAATTAACTAAAATTCCCCCTTTGTATCAATTATTCTCTGAAATAGAATCTCCCTTAGTGATGGTGCTGTGGCAGATGGAAAATTATGGTATAAAAATTAATATTAACTATCTAAAAAACTTTTCCCAGCAACTAGAAAGAGACTTGGCAGACATAGAAAAAAAAGCTTATGAATCCATCGGAGAAACTTTTAATCTTGGCTCTCCTAAACAGTTAAGTGAAATCCTCTTTGATCGATTGGCACTCAATCGCAAAAAATCCAGAAAAACTAAAACAGGTTACTCTACTGATCAAAGTGTTTTAGAGAAACTACAAGGCGATCATCCCTTAATTGATTATATCCTTGAACATCGCACCTTGTCCAAATTAAAATCCACCTATGTGGATGCTTTACCGAAATTAGCTGAACCAAAAACCGCACGAGTACATACAGATTTTAATCAAACCATCACCAGCACCGGACGCTTATCATCCTCCAATCCTAACCTACAAAATATCCCTGTTCGCAGTGAATTTTCCAGGCGAATTCGTCAAGCTTTTATCCCCGAAGATGGTTACTTATTAGTATCAGCGGACTACTCACAAATCGAGTTAAGAATTCTTGCTCATCTCAGTCAAGAACCAGTTTTATTAGAAGCGTATCGTAGTAATCAAGATGTTCATAAAGTCACCGCTCAATTGCTCTTTGATAAAAAGGAAATTACCTCCGAAGAACGCAGTTTAGGAAAAACAATTAACTTCGGAGTTATTTACGGCATGGGAGCGCAAAAATTCGCCCGTGAATCGAAATTAACCGTAGAACAGGGCAGAAAATTTATTGAAAAATATCATCAACGTTATGCCCAAGTATTTGAGTATTTAGAAAATAGCAAAAAACAAGCGATCGCTCAGGGATATGTGGAAACAATTTTGGGTAGAAGACGTTATTTTAACTTCGATAATCCCCTCTTAAAAAGACTGCGGGGACTGTCCTTACATGACATCGATTTAGATAGCCTCAAACTCAACAACGAGGAGGCACAATTATTAAGATCGGCCGCTAATGCGCCCATTCAGGGTTCCAGTGCTGATATTATTAAAGTAGCGATGGTAAAATTGGCCGAGGTACTGCAAAATTATCGAGCGAGATTACTGCTGCAAGTCCATGATGAATTAGTCTTGGAAGTACCGAGGGAAGAATGGCCATCCCTAGAGTCAAAAATCAAGACGACTATGGAAGAAGCTGTCTCCTTGACGATCCCTCTCTTGGTAGAAATAAAAGCCGGTGACAATTGGATGGAAACTAAATAAAACTATGATCGAAAACAGACAATTTTTAACCCCAGAAGAATCCGCAGATGTGGACGCTGCCCTCTTGACTTCTCCCGAAAAATTCCTGACTCGTTTAACAATTTCTTCCCTACGCTTACTAAAAATAATCGCCGAAGATATGGGAGTAACCCTAGAAGAACTAACCCATAAACAGGTCATTCAATGGCTAGAAAAAGATAGTCAACTGCGTCGGGAACAGGGGATCGAGGCGGCAGTGCTGAAATGGTAAATAAACTCTTAAAAAATCAGCTATCCCTGACAATTTATGTTATTTTTTAGCTATAAGTTGCTGGAGTTAGAACAATGACAATTACCCTAAAAGTGCCTAGTATTGCCTGTGAAGGTTGCGCTAATACCATTACTAAAGCGATTAACAATCAGCAACCGGCAGCCCAAATATCGGTGGATGTAGCCAATAAAATCGTCACGGTAGAAACCACCGCATCCCTTGCAGAAATTGCCCAATGGATCAGCGAAGTCGGCCATATTGTTGAGTCTAGCAGTGAGGGTTGACATCCTCCCCCGTTAAAAATATACCTCTGGTAAAAATCAACAATTGTCGTGATTATTGTTGAATGTCATCTCGAATACTGCTCGACTGACACCTTCTACAAAGCTAAGTGCTTTATTTGCTGTGTCAATCATGTGTTCAACATACACTTGATTATCTTTCTGCGACATAACACACCTCTGCTGTTGCTAAAACACGCTCACGAATATGATGATTAAGAGATTTGATGGTAACGAGATCAATAGTACGTCCATCAAATAATTGAGATAATTCTTCTTGAATTTGATGAAGTTTGAAAAAACTAGGGGTAAAACCAAGTTCAAACTCAACGAGCAGATCAATATCACTATCTGCGGTGAAATCATCTCGTAAAACTGAACCAAATAAGGAAAGTTTATGAATATGCCAATGTTGGCAAAGTTGTGAGAGTTTTTCTTGAGGAATTTTCATATTTTTGTGTTGATCAGATTAGGTTTACTCCCAAGCTTTCTAGTTGTTGGTTTATCCAAGTGGTTGCCGTTTCTTCATCGGTTTCTATCGCTTTTTCTACTCCTATTTTAGCAATTTCTAAGAGTTGTTTGGATTTTTGCTTTTAAAGCACTCTTAGAGTAAGGGTGTGATCGCTTTCAAAAGTTCTGTTAATTTATTTTTCCATCAGTATAGCGCAAAATACGTCTGATAGCATTTACAATGAGGCATATATAATCTGTGCTGATTCTAAAATGTTTTTACATCTTAGCCAGTTATCACTCCGTTTGAGTGCTGCTTTCACAATTAAATCTACTTTTCGGTTGAAAATTGCTTGCAGTTCATCGCGCATTTGTAGGGTTTCGGTTAAACCTCGTTTAGCAGTTGGGGAAAAGGTAATTAAAATATCAATATCGCTATCTGAACGGAAATCTTCGCGTAAAACTGAACCAAATAATGCCAATTCGGTGACTTGCCACTTTTGACAAAATCCTTTAATTTGTTCCATTGGTAGATTTATTTTTGTGTTCATCAGATTAGGTTTACTCCCAAGCTTTCTAGTTGTTGGTTTATCCAAGCGGTGGCCGTTTCTTCCTCGGTTTCTATCGCTTTTTCTACTCCTATTTTAGCAATTTCTAACAGTTGTTTGGATTTATTTCTTTGATGAGATGCTTCTTCTAGATAAGTTAAAATTCTAGACTGAATTTCTTGAGTAAGCAAAGGTATAATTAACTTTTGAAAATTAGGAATATTGACATAAGGTTGTACATTGCCCGTTTGTTGTCTGATTAGTAAAGGTCGTCCAACAGATTTAATATATAGAGCTAAAATGTATGGATTAATTATAGATTGATTGCACGTTAGCTTAACAATATTTTGATTGATAATCGCTAAGGCATCTATTAAATAAACTGCTACATTTCCAATCGTTCCTGTCATAGAAACAAGAACATCATCTCTATCAACTGATATACTTCTATATTTGATCAAAGTTTCATGTTCTATTGAGTACAGTTTTTCTTCGTCAATCTCTAGAGATTGATTGAAAGCTTCTACTCTAACAAATTTTGGTTTGTTTGACATAAACTCTTGAATTACTCCCTCTGGTGTTGTGCCATTTTTAATATCTTTAATTAAGACATCTCTAATATTAGTCCATCCTCCAATATAGGATTTAACTTGTTTCTCAATTTCATCATATTTCGGTTGATAATACTCAGCATCTAAGCGTCCAGAAGACAAAAACGACTCAGAAAAACTTTTAACCGCAATGTTTTCTTCTGTGGGTTGCCAATCTTTTAAACCAAGTTCTGTTAATAGTAAATCTTCAGCTTGTTGGTAGATTATTTTACTTTTTTTCACTTCTATAGATGATTGATTGACTAACCGTTCTATTATTTTCTGAAAGTAATCAGACAGAACGGGAAAAAGAATATTTTTTAAGTAGTAAGGTGCTACTTCAGGCTGTACGCCTCCATACATCCCCTTGTTAATTTGCTCTTTTCCATAAATAGTATTTAGAAAAACTGCTAGAAATGACTGGTTAATTATTTTGTTTCTTAAGATCAAAACGTGAGATGATGCAATCGCTTGTATTTCCTCATTAAAAATTAAAGTATCTCCAAAATTTGCACCAGTTCTTGTGATCAGAATATCATTTTTTTTTATTTCATTCTTAGATAATTTTTCCGCATCTTCTAGAGATATATATACCTGATTCGATAAATCGACTCTTAACGGACGTAAGTTTTGAGTTCTAAAAAACAAGACTCCTGATAAATCATCTTCTACATACTCTCGCTTAATTTCTGTTGGATGAATAATTATAGGTTGTGTTTCACTCAGTCTCATAGATTGGGGTAATTCATTAATTTTGTCCTCAATCTGAAAGTATTTTCTTTTAAAAAACTCACTATCAAATCGAAAATTAATATTATGCTCAAGTACCTGAATAAATGAAATTTCTGTTGCTTCCAACCTATCCATTAACTGCTGATATTTAACCGCATCAAAAGCTCCCCCCCTGTCCCCCTTATTAAGGGGGGTGGCGTTAGCCGGGGGGATCTCAAAAAAACTTAAATTCTCCTTTTTAGCAAACTCAATAAAAGCCTCAGCGATACCATCTTCCGTTAATCCATCATGATTAAAAAGATCATGATCCACAATCCAATGATTATGTTTATCTAAGAGAAAATCCCCCGAATCATCAGACCCTTTAACATAAACTTTTTCTCCAGAATTATCCTTGCCTGACTTCTGCATCGTCGCAAAAAAGATATTATAATCATCCTGACGAGGACAAAGTGCGCCTATTTTGGGATCATCATTCCATTTTTGCACCAATAACACCGAGGTTTTTGTTCCTGTATGGGGTTTAAAAGTATTACCATGTAATCCCACCACTGCCAAAATTCGACATCTTTCGGCAATAAAATCCCGAATATTTTTATCAGAGGAATTATTAAAGCGTCCTTGGGGTAAAACTATCGCCATTCTTCCCCCCGGTTTCAAAAAGTCTAGATTGCGCTCAATAAATAAAATATCGCGTCCTACCTTAGTTTCCCATTTACCGTTAGGCTTTTTTGCTAAGTCATAACGAGCAATCATGCGCGTTTCTTTGATATCACCCGCAAAAGGTGGATTTGCCATCAAAATATCGAATTGAAACTCTCGATAATCCTTACTGCCTTTGGGTCTAAGTTTTTTGAGACGATTAAATCCGGCAAAATAAACATTTTGCCAATCATCTTCTTTAGTAACCTCATCCCATAATTCATAATCTAGGGTGTTTAAATGTAGTACGTTTGTTTGTCCATCTCCAGCAATCAGATTGAGGGTTCGTGCTACCCTTACC
The DNA here is from genome assembly GCF_014698375.1 of Microcystis flos-aquae FACHB-1344. Lineage (NCBI taxonomy): Bacteria > Bacillati > Cyanobacteriota > Cyanophyceae > Chroococcales > Microcystaceae > Microcystis > Microcystis flos-aquae. Next base: position 14,463 of record NZ_JACJSW010000223.1, read on the forward strand.
GCTTTTTCATCAAAATCAATAGCAAACACCTTTTCTTCCACATATTCCTTACAACGGGGTGGCTTTTCTTCCAATGAAAATAAATGACTTGCTTCTAATCCCTCATCCTCTAGAATCTGCCGCCAAACATGAAAGATTGTATGTACTGGAAAACCCGATGAACCGGCTGCAGTATCAATCATATATTCATCTTCTTGGGGGTTAAGCATCTTCACACACAGATCAATCACATAACGAGGGGTGAAAAACTGTCCTTTTTCCCCTTTACTGCTTTGATTGATTAAATACTCAAATGCTTCATCAATTACATCTAAATTAGAGTTAAATAGCTTCGCATCCTTCAACGATGAAACACAAATCGGTAGATGAGAGAGAGCAAGGCCAATCTTGACATCCTCACTAAATATACCTGGCCACTTTTTCTTAGCTTTGTCAAAAAGATCCTGAATTTTCGTTTTTAATGCGCTTTCTGTTTGTCCTGTATTACGAAACTCCAGAGAACGAGTAGAACGTCGATTCCCTTGTCCAGAATACCATTCATCATAGAGCTTGGCAAAAATCAGCTTAAATAATTCCTCAAAGACATCTACCCCCGCATTTGCTAATACCTCATCTTCCATTTCTTCGATTAGCGTTTTCAGAGATTTATTTTCTTTGACTAACTTATCCTTGGCGATTAAATCATCTAAAGTGAACTTAATCTGGAGAATATCTGCTAGGGTTTGATTAGAGTTAGGGATATCTGGAATATCTTCAAAATAATTGGGATCTTTGCGTTGATAATAGGAAATCTGATCGCCGTTCGTCCAGACAGCCATCGGCGAACCTGTGGCATTACAATAGGAACGTAGTTGTGCTTTTCCATCCTTCCACTTCGGACTCTTTACCTCTACCAAAATATAAACTGTGTTCAGGCGATCTTTGTCCATCACCGCAATATCTGCTCGTTTTACCTCCCTGCCAAAATTAACCCCATACTCCACCTGAATGCGACTGAGAGGATAATTTAAGCGATCGCTTAAAACCCTTAAATATAATTGTCTAATCGCTTCTTCTGGGGTAAGTTTAATCTCTTTTTTCCTTACTAAGCAAATTGTATAGGGAGCTTCCCCATTTTTCGTCTTTTTCAGCGTAATTGTCTGCTCTAATTGCTCAATTTCCGCCGGCGTAAACTGGGACAACTTATAACTTGAGTCTTTGAGAATATCAGCTAATTTCATAAGTTAAAGATGATAGAGATAAATAAAAGTTTTTATACCAAGCATTGAAAGTAATCCCAGCCTTGACAAATTGAGTTAAGTAATCTATTTATGCAAGACTTTTCCCTGTACCAGCCAGTAGGCATGACTTGAAATCATTGTATTCTTGGCTACTAACTTAAGTTAAAGGTATATGGGGACTTAACTTTTCCATTGGATCGAATTTTTTAAGATTCTTTCGGTGTTTGCGGTTTCTCATCTCGGCAAAAGCGATCAAACAGCGATCGCATTTGACGCAGCTTTGCTGTGGCAATTGTCCGTGACTCAATATCTGTAATAATCTAATACAGCCCTTGTAAACCTTCTTTAAGCTCTGGGTTTTCGTCTTGATCGAGATGCACAAAATCGCCCTTAGATGAGAATTAGTTTACAAAAATTTACATTTGGAGATAAGGAGCAATGAGTCAAGTTTCCGGTACAGATGTTCCCGATTTGGGTCGTCGTCAATTTATGAACCTGTTGACCTTTGGTACAATTACCGGAGTAGCAGCGGGGGCTTTGTATCCGATTGTTAAGTATTTTATTCCCCCCTCGGCCGGTGGTACGGGGGGCGGTGTCACCGCTAAAGATGCCCTAGGCAATGATGTGATTGTCAGTCAATTTCTGACCAGCCATAACGCTGGCGATCGCACATTAGCCCAAGGCTTAAAAGGCGACCCCACCTATTTAGTTGTCCAAGAGGACAAAACCCTGGCCAACTACGGAATTAACGCCGTCTGTACCCACTTAGGTTGTGTGGTGCCTTGGAATGCCAGCGAAGAAAAATTCATGTGTCCTTGCCACGGTTCCCAGTACAATGCCGAAGGAAAAGTAGTTCGCGGTCCAGCGCCTCTATCCTTAGCCCTCGCCCATGCCAACGTCACCGATAATGATAAAGTCGTCTTCTCCACTTGGACGGAAACCGACTTCCGCACCGGTGAAGAACCCTGGTGGTCCTAGATTATTCAATGTGACGAGATTTGGAATTATTCAACCGATAGAGATGAGAACATTCAACTTTTTAAGCTTCCCGCAAGTCCACAGACAGGCCCTAGTGAAAGCCGTCCTCGTGGCGATCGCTACCGTTTCCCTACTCCTAACCAGCGATGTCATTAACCCCCAATCTGCCCAAGCATATCCTTTTTGGGCGCAACAAACCGCCCCGGAAACCCCCAGAGAAGCAACAGGTCGGATTGTCTGCGCGAACTGCCATTTAGCCCAAAAACCCGCCGAAATTGAAATCCCCCACTCGGTATTACCCGATAGCGTCTTTGAAGCAGTGGTAAAAATCCCCTACGATCCCGCCAGTCAACAGGTGTTAGGAGACGGATCGAAGGGGGGTTTAAACGTCGGTGCAGTCTTAATGCTACCGGATGGTTTTAAAATCGCGCCCCCCGATCGCATTCCCGAAGAAATGCAGGAAAAACTCGGTGGAGTCTATTTCCAATCCTACAAAGAAGGTCAAGATAACGTGGTTATCGTCGGCCCCTTACCCGGTGATCAATACAAAGAAATCGTTTTCCCCGTCCTGGCCCCCGATCCTAGCCAAAATAAAGGTATTCACTTCGGTAAATATGCTGTGCATTTAGGGGCCAATCGCGGTCGCGGTCAAGTGTACCCCACCGGTGAACCCAGCAATAATAACGCTTTCAAAGCTTCTACCGCAGGTACAATTAGCCAGATCAGCAAAACCGAAGCCGGTGGTTATGAAGTCACCATCACTTCCGAAGCTGGCCCCGTGGTGGAAAATATTCCCGCAGGTCCTGAGTTAATCGTCTCGGAAGGTCAAGCGATCGAAGTGGGACAATTTTTAACCAGTAACCCCAATGTTGGCGGTTTTGGTCAAAAAGAGACGGAAGTTGTCCTACAAAATCCCGGCCGGATCAAAGGATTAGTTTTATTCCTCGGTGGTATTATGCTCTGCCAAATCCTCTTAGTTATTAAGAAAAAACAAGTGGAAACAGTACAAGCGGCCGAAATGAATTTCTAATCGCAATATTTCGGTTATTTTTGCTAAAAAGCGGGTTATTTGCCCGCTTTTTGGCTTTGAGTCAGGAAAACGCTCACCCCTCGCTGCCGTCTGATACAATCGGTTCAACTTAACCGATAAGTGTCAATTTTTTATGAATCAGTCGCTTGTTCCAGTCATTCTCGCCGGGGGTAAAGGGGAACGTTTTTGGCCTCTCAGTCGTCTAGCGCGTCCGAAACAGTTTCTCTGTCTTGATGATAGTGGTCGCAGTCTTTTACAAGCAACGGCCGATCGTCTATTATCTTTAGCGGCAGGTTGGGAAAATCTCTGGGTAATTACCGCTAGTGCGATCGCTGATGGTGTCCGCGAACAACTGCCCGATTTACCGGAGAGTAACCTATTAGTGGAACCGGTGGGCAAGGATACGGCCCCGGCTGTGACTTGGGCCACCTTAGAAGTGATAAAACGTTATGGTAAGGAAGTGGCGATCGGTTTTTTTCCTGCCGATCATTATATTGGTGATCAAGAGGCTTATATTAACACTTTAAAAGCGGCCGTAGAACTGGCCGTCAGCCAAAAAGCGATCGTTACTTTAGGAATTAAACCCGATTATCCCTCCACCGGTTACGGTTATATCGAACAGGGAGAAAATCAGGGCGAATTTAATGGTTTACCCGTCTATAAAGTGAGTCGTTTTACGGAAAAACCCGATCGCACCACGGCCGAAAAATTCCTAGAAACGGGACTTTTTAGCTGGAATAGCGGAATGTTTATCTTTCAGGGACAAGTGGTTTTAGAGGAGCTAAAAACCCACGCTAATAATATTTTACAACCTCTGAGCGATCGGGGCATCGCTGCCTATGAGGATTTAGAGAAAAAAAGTATCGATTATGCTTTGATGGAAAAAACCCAACTCGCTTACGTTTTACCCGCTAATTTCGGTTGGGATGATCTAGGAGATTGGAATTCTCTGGAAAGATTACTAGCAGCAAAGGGCAAAAATATTGAACTGGCCAATCATGTCGGTTTGGATACGGAAGGCTCTATTATCTATGCTAGTGATGAGGAAGAAGTGATCGTTACTATTGGTTTAAAAGATCTGGTAATTGTTCGCGACGGTAAAGCAACTCTCGTTGTCCACAAAGATCGTACCCAAGATATTAAACAAGTTCTCAAGCAATTACAAACCGATCCCAAATTGGAGAAATTGTTATAGGATCGATAAGTACCTAAGCAAAATTAATTAAGTAGTCGGACATAAATTCTGTTGTCTATCTTAAGAAATGTAAATTGCCGCAATTCTTACTGACTACTGACTTGAAAGTGGCAAGTGGGGAGAATACACAAAAGCTGTCTCCTGTCTCCTGTCTCCTTACCCCACAGTTAACTTTACTTTTGTCCAACTACTTAATACCGTGTTCTCACTCCCCCAAACCAGTCAAAGACAAAAAGAAATCCTTGAGATAGTTCTCGGCAACGGTTGGGACTATATGCGCGGGGTTTTAACCCTAGGAAAAACAGAAAATCCCCAGATTCCCACCCCAGAAGTTCTCAAAAAAATCCTTGTGGAATTGGGGCCTTTTTATGTCAAATTGGGACAGTTACTTAGTACCCGTCCCGATCTGCTACCTGCTAATTATATCGAGGCTTTAACTGCCCTACAAGCGCAAGTTCCTCCCGTTGCTTGGACAGATATAGAAATAGTCATCACCGAACAGTTAGCAAAACCGATCGAACAGGTATTTAAGTATATTAATCCCCAACCGATCGCCGCAGGCTCGATCGGGCAAATTCATCGGGCAACTTTATTATCTGGGGAGGAAGTAGCGATTAAAGTCTTGCGTCCTGGAATCGAAAAAATTGTCGCCCAAGATAGTGCCTTAATTAAGGGAATTGCTGATTTAGTTGCCCTGACAGAATTTGGTCAAAGTTACGACGTTGTTAACTTAGCAGAGGAGTTTATTAAAGCAGTCAATGCGGAATTAGATTTCACCCAAGAAGGTCATTATACTGACCAATTACGCTATAATTTAACCCAGAGTCGGTGGTCAGAACCCAAACAGTTAGTTATTCCTAAAATTTATTGGGACTTAACTAATTCCAAGCTATTAGTGTTAGAATGGTTAGAAGGAAAACAAATTTTAGAGGCCGATGTTTCTAGACCAGCAACTGAGCAAGCAATTTCCCAAAGAAAAAGCGAAATAACTAGAATTTTGTTTCGGTCATTTTTTCAACAAATTTATATTGATGGCTTCTTTCATGCCGATCCCCATCCGGGTAATATTTTCTATCTTGACGATGGTAGAGTAGCTTTAATTGACTGTGGTATGGTGGGCAGATTAGACCCACAAACTCAACAAATTTTAACAGAATTGTTACTAGCAATTGTTGACTTAGATGCCAAAAGATGCAGTCAACTAACTATTAAATTATCCGAGTCAGTAGTCCCGATTACTTTAGTACAATTAGAGGTGGATTATGAGCGGATGTTGCGAAAATATTATAACCTCAATTTAAATCAAATTAACTTTAGTGAGGTGGTTTATGAACTTTTGCAAATTGCCCGTCGCAATAGAATTAAACTTCCGGGTAATTTAGGTTTATTTGCCAAAAGTCTCGCTAATCTAGAAGGAACTGCCCGAAAATTTAATCCTGATATTAATATCCTAGAAGAAGTCAAACCGCTATTAACTAATATTCTTGAACAACAGTTAATCGGTAGCACTCCCCTACAAACTGCCCTAAGAACAGTTTTAGACTTAAAATCTTTTTCCCTGAAATATCCCCGTCAAATCGAAGTTTTACTAGATGGTTTAACCTCGGAAACTTTAAATGTTAATCTGAAAATTCGCGACTTAGATAATCTCCGTCGCAGTTTAGATAATTCCGCCAATCGACTAGCTTTTAGTGTGATTATTGGTTCCTTAATTATCGGGGCTGCTATTGTTACGGCCAGCACCCAATCTCGGCAATTAACTATTATCAGTACCGTATTATTTGCTACAGCTAGTTTAATCGGTTTATGGTTAGTTGTCGGTATCCTGCGATCGGGGAGATTGCGCTAGAAATTATGGCGATTAAATTAAGATTTGTTGTTGTAAAAATTTCGCCCACTGACTAGCCAATTCAACCTCAGTAAAGGGAATTTTTTCAGGCGATCGCTCCTTAAAAATAAATTCTAGGCAAGGGGAACCTTGGGGGGGAAGAGCATCTAAATCCACCACTTGATTATTAACTAGCAGACGGATTTCTTTGACCTCCTCTAGGGAAAAAGTTTGTAAATTAATCACTCCCTTACGAGTTGGCTTTCCCCAAGTGATAATTTTATCTTTTTGACCTAAGACAGAATATATATCATACTTAGCTCGCTCGAAGTTTTCCGCCCATACTCGATAGATTTCCACTTTTTGGTATTCATTCCAACCACTCCAAGCCAACCAAATAAATAGAATTAATAAAGGTGTCCACAATAACCCGCGTTCCATAAACTATCGCCCCAAAATACCAGTCAATTAATCGTATTTTATGCTAAGTGGGTGGGTGGAATTAAATATAAGATGAACGTAGGTTGGGTTGAAGCATGAAACCCAACGCCCGCATGGGTTACGCTACCGCTAACCCATCCTACAAATAATTGTGCCTCCCTACTTAATTGGCAGCAAGGGATTATACTAGGGTTTGCGGCAAAAAGTTTTTCGGTGGTGGCAGGGTGTGGGGAAGGAAACCTCTTTCATCTGCGGGGGTGAAAATTTTTTCATCGGGACTGACTTGCTGATTCGGAAAAAAAAGGGCAGACAAAAGCCTACCCTAGGATTAATAATTAATCAATCAAACCTTAGACATCGTAGTAGAGAGAGAACTCGTAGGGGTGAGGACGTAAGCGCATCGGGTTAACTTCGTTATCGAGTTTGTAGGTGATCCAGTTTTGGATAAAGTCTTCGGTAAAGACACCAGAATCGGTCAAGAAAGCGTGATCTTTTTCGAGACTTTCCAGAGCTGCTTCTAGAGAGCCGGGGGTAGAGGGTATTTTTGACAATTCTTCGGGGCTGAGTTCGTAGATATCCACATCGAGAGGTTCCCCTGGTTCAATTTGATTTTTAATTCCATCGATACCCGCACAGAGCATAGCTGCAAAAGCGAGGTAGGGGTTAGAAGTGGCATCAGGACAGCGGAATTCTAAACGTTTGGCTTTCGGGTTGCTTCCCGATAAAGGAATCCGAATCGAAGCGGAGCGATTACCTTGGGAGTAAGCCAGGTTTACAGGGGCCTCAAAACCGGGGACGAGACGCTTGTAAGAGTTGGTGGTGGGGTTAGTTAAAGCTAAGAGTGCGGGAGCGTGTCTAAGCAAACCACCGATGTAGTGCAGTGCCATTTGGCTAAGTCCGGCGTATTTATCCCCAGCGAACAGGGGTTGACCATCTTTCCAGATAGACTGGTGAACGTGCATCCCGGAACCATTATCACCAAAGATGGGTTTAGGCATAAAGGTGACGGTTTTACCGTATTTCTTGGCCACGTTCTTGATGCAGTATTTATAGGTCATCAAGTAGTCGGCGGCCCGTACTAGGGTAGAGAATTTAATCCCTAACTCGTTTTGACCACCAGTGGCGACTTCATGGTGATGTTTTTCGATGGGAACTCCGCAGTCGGCCATGGTTAAGAGCATTTCCGTGCGAATATCTTGAGAGGTATCGGTGGGACTAACGGGGAAATAACCCTGTTTGTAGGCGGGTTTATAGGCAAGATTTCCCTCTTTTTCGTCTTTACCGCTATTCCAACGACCTTCGACACTATCCATGTAGTAATAGCCTGCGTTGGCGGTTTGGTCGAAACGAGCGCTATCAAAGAGGAAAAATTCCGCTTCCGGTCCAAAAAATACGGTATCACCTAAACCGGTACTGCTAAGATAATCGATCGCTTTCTGAGCAATAGAGCGAGGATCGCGGCTATACCATTCACCGGTTCTCGGTTCTTTGATGCTACAGATCATGCTTAGGGTAGGTTCTTTGTAGAAGGGATCGATCCAAGCAGTGGTAGGGTCGGGAACCATGGCCATATCGGATTCGTTAATTGCTTTCCAACCGCGAATACTGGAACCATCGAAGGCAACACCATCGCTGAAAGAGCTTTCATCGATTTGATCGTAGTAGAACGAGCAATGTTGCCAGATACCTGGCATATCAATAAATTTCAGGTCGATAATCTTAATATTGTTGTCCTGAATCATTTTCAAGACTTCTTGTGGCGTTTCGGGCATGGAAAACTCCTTTGATGTATGGATCAGTTCTTAAGCTTCTCAAAAAATCCATCCTAAACAGTCACTTTGGCCGGTTTTGTATTTTTCGATACAAAATCTTTAATCCTAGCTTGAAAAAATCTGTAATTTCCTTGTTCAGGTCGGTAATCGCTGGGAATGACCATTTGCCTATCAGCTTCTAGCTCCTCTTGCCACACCTCAAGCACGTTCGCTTCTGCAAACATTTGCCGTCTAAGCTAAGACGCATTCTAACCGCCTATACTCCTATAATATCTGATTGTCGCAGTTGATGCTGTTTGCGTAAAGATGCAATCGCTTGACCAAAAATATGATCATGTTTTAATTTAATCGCTGCAAACTTTTGTTTTGCTGCTGGTTCAATTACACTTAAAAAAGCCGCTATATCAAGATGAATATCCACCGCCAGCCAATGAATATAACTGCCATCTTCTGCTATAATCAACTTCTCTCTTTCTTCTAGAGGAATACGCTGTCAAGCTGGCATAGATGCCAAGGGAATTTCTAGCTCCTCGAAATCACAGCGACTGATAACTAAAGCTGTGGCGATTAAATGCTCTTGCGCTCCCCAACTCCAAGCATTAATCACCCTTGTCCGTCAAGTAAAATCTTGAGCAACTAGGGTATTTCGCAGCGTGCGTAAATTAGCCCGTTTAAATAGTTGCGGCAACCAGATAGCATCAATGTCTTCTCGAATAAAAAGGCCTCGCAGATGATGTTTATCATTAGCGGTTCTGGCCATATCTGCCACGGACTTTAAACCGGTCAAAGAAGTACAAATAAAGATGTTTTTCAGGGAATCAATATTCTTTAAATCCCCTAAGCAAAGAATCTGCACAGATTTAGAATCTTGCCAGAAATTATCACTTTCTTAATCCTCAATTATCACAGTAATTTCTGGCTTATTTAACATGATTAATTCTCCCCGGTACAGACCTTTGCCTCCCCTTTAATCAGGAGCGCAGAACGATTCGCTAAAACGTGGTCGAGGATTGGCTTTTTTTTCCTACTAGATCTTTGGGCATTGGCGGGCTATTTAACCTGAAAATTTAGACCATTTTCTTGATTACAAAGTAAGAAAAAACTCTAATACCAAATCTGTTTTTAATAGTATGATTAACTTCCAATCGAACTTGAAAAACCCGCTCCCCACTTCCTACTTCCCACTTCCCACTTCCCCGCTCTCTTGCCCAAATGCTCACCTCGCCTACCTTAACTCTGGCCACTTAATGCTATTATACACCTAACCAGACATTTTAGTCTGAAATTCTGAAATATAATGTCTGCTTAACCTGGAACGATCAAAGCGTTAGATTAGAAAGAGTCCTTTTTTTAGAGATATTTAACCCTGATGGTCTGGCCTTTTAAACCGAAAACCCGCAAACAAATCGCTCGAATAGAAATTACAGGTGCAATTGCCTCCGATACCCGCAAAAGAGTCTTAAAAGCCCTAGAAATCGTCAAAGAAAGGCAATATCCCGCCCTACTTCTCCGAATTGACTCCCCCGGGGGAACCGTGGGGGATTCCCAAGAAATTTATGAAGCATTGAAGCGGTTACAAAAAAACACGAAAATAATCGCTAGTTTTGGCAATATTTCCGCCTCTGGCGGCGTTTATATCGGTATGGGGGCCAATTATATTATGGCTAACCCCGGCACGATTACTGGCTCGATCGGTGTTATCCTCAGAGGGAACAATCTGGAAAGATTGTTGGATAAGGTGGGAGTTTCGTTTAAAGTGATTAAATCTGGCCCTTATAAAGATATTCTCTCCTTCGATCGAGAATTAACTGATGAAGAAGAAAGAATTCTCCAGGATATGATCGATACCAGTTATCAGCAATTTCTGCAAACCGTCGCCGGAGCGAGAAATTTAGATGTCAATCAGGTGAAAAGTTTTGCCGATGGGCGCATTTTTACTGGTCAACAGGCTTTAGAATTAGAAGTGGTCGATCGCTTGGGAACCGAGGAAGATGCCCGACTTTGGGCGCTAGAATTGGCAGGATTACCCCCAGATAAAACTAAATGTCAGACTATCGAAGAACCGAAACCCCTCCTCAGTCGTCTGACGGGCAATCGTTCCCAAATACCCCTAGGATTACAAAAAACCCTAGAGCGTCTAGAATTTGAATTGGAAGTTAACGGACAACTATTGTGGTTATACCGACCCTGATGGCTAGATTAAAGTCGAGAAAAAGGGCGCATTAACCCCTAAAATTGACTCATCAGGATTAGCGGAGGATGACAATCGTGCAGTGGAAGATTCGAGCCATTCGGGGAGCAACAACAGTAACAGCTAATACTATTGAAGCTATACGAGAAGCAGTGACAGAACTCCTCGAAGCGATCGAAATCCACAATAGTCTCGATCCCGATGATATTGTTAGTATTATCTTTACGGCAACTCAGGATTTAGACGCGATTTTCCCCGCTGCTATCGCTCGCGAACGTCCCCATTGGCAAAATGTCCCCCTCCTCGATGTGCAACAGATGCACGTCGCTGGTAGTCTGGAAAAGTGTATTCGGGTAATTCTCCACGTTAATACTCCCAAACTGCAAAGCGAAATGCAGCACGTCTATCTGCAAGGGGCGAAAAATCTTCGCCCCGATTGGCAGATTTCTCCAGTAACTATTAATCGCTAAAATCTTCGATAACTGACTAAATCCCCATTTCCGACAGCCAACTCAAAATTAATTGATTAACTTTTTCGGGATGTTCATCGTGGGGACAGTGACCGGCTTTGGCAATCGGATAAAATTGGGTATTATTTCCCATTTTAGCTCTTTCTTGGTAAATTACCGAACCAGCGATCGGTGTCCAAGGGTCATCCTCTCCCCAGAGTACCAATAAAGGGCGATCGATTTGCGGTAATAATTCCTGGGTCGATGGTCCGGGGGGTGCTGTCAACACCGATGCAAACACTCCCCACGCACCCGCATCACAGGAGGGTTGATAGAGAATTTCGACTAATTCCTCGGTAATCGCGGTATGATCCCGATAAACCTGTTTTAAGGTCTTCCGGATGCGATTTTTCTGCCTTACCTGTTCAAAAATAAACTTTCCTGTCACGGGAGAACTAACTAAACCGGTAAAGGCAGCCATGATTAAACGCAGCGGCAAATTTAATTCTTCGGGACGATGGTTTAATCCTCCGGCACAGTTAATAATTACTCCTCCAGCAGTGATTTCGGGAGATTCTGCCATCAGCATTAAGGTAATCAGTCCCCCGATGGAATTACCGATAAATACCGCCGGTTTTGCCATTTTTTCTCGCCAAAAGTCTTGTATTTGCCGCAGCCAAAGGTCGAGACTATAATCTAAAGCGGGCTTATCTGTACCCCCAAATCCCAAAAGATCTAGGGCATAGACTTGATAGCCATTTTCCGCTAAAACGGGGATATTTTTGCGCCAATGACCGATAGATGCCCCAAAACCGTGAATTAATACTACGGGTTGTCCTTCTCCCCGCACAGTGTAGGGGATGGTGTGACCTTGCCATGTCCAAGACAATTGCTCTAAGCTAGTCCCAGTGATCGGAGATTGTAGTGCCATTGTATGAAGTTTTATTAAGTGATAGGTAAATTATAGAGTAAAAATCAGTCGAGAATTTATGCCACAACGCCAGACTTTTACCAATAACTCGATGGAAATTTCCTATTTACAATGGAGCGATCGAGGTATGCCTCTATTATTATTGCACGGCATGGCGGATCATGCTTTGGTTTGGTCAAGCTTGGGCGATTATTTAAGCTCAAATTATCAAGTTATTGCCCCAGATTTGCGGGGACATGGGGAAAGCGGTAAACCGGCAACCGGTTATCACTTTCAGGATTATATCGGCGATTTAAGGGCTTTAATTAATCATTTAGGTTGGACGCAAGCACATATTTTAGGTCATTCTTGGAGTGCTAAAATAGCGGCAATTTGGGCAACTCAACAGCCGGAAGTATTTAAGAGTTTAATTTTAGTCGATCCCTTTTTTATCGATAAAATGCCTAGTTGGATTAGGATAACTTTTCCAATTCTCTATCAAGTTTTGCCCTTTTTAAAGATTACTCGCTCCTTTGATAGTTATCAGAGCATAGAGGCGATCGCTCGTCAATTAAAACAATATAAAGGTTGGTCAAATCTACAGCAAGAGGTGTTTAAAAATGCCATTGAACAAAAAGCTGATGGCAGTTGGAGCGGTAAATTCACTTTATCGGCACGCGGGGAAATTTTTGAGGATGTCATGGGGTTTGCCGGATTAACTAAAACTTTAGATATTCCCAGTTTATTAATCCTTCCCCAACAGGGATTAAATCGCACTGCTTGGCAAATTCAATCTTATAAAAAGTATTTAACTTCTCTAGAGATTAAAAAGATACCGGGTAATCATTGGGCATTTTTAGGGGAACCTGAAAGTTTTAATCAAGCGGTGGCCGAGTTTTTATCTGTTCAGGAAATTGTCTGATTAGCGGAGAGAACGAATCTGCAATTGGTAATAATCCTCGTCTAAACCTTGATTCTGCTTGTTATTAACCGAATTAAGCTGTTTTTGTAGTGCCAAAATGCGATCACTTGTAGCAGGATGGGTGCTGAGAATTGTCGGGGTAGAACCCCCCTGTTGTGCTAATTTTCCCATCAAGGAGATCATCGCCTTGGCTGCATAACCAGCCTCAGCTAGATTGTTTAAACCCAGTCGGTCCGCTTCTAATTCATCCTTGCGACTATTGGGCAGATTATAGGCGAGATTGACTGCCAATTCTACCCAAGTTTTTGTGTCTAATCCCGCCGCGCTGAGAAGTCCTCGGGCGAGGGCAGTATTGCGTAATTGGGTGATAGAATGACGACCGACGATATGGCCGATTTCATGGGCAATGACGCTGGCTAATTCTGCCTCATTATCAGCAGTTTTAATCAATCCCGTGTGTAAATAGACAAATCCGCCCATAGTAGCGAAGGCGTTAATGCTATTGTCGCGCACCACTTGAAAAGTGTAGGGAAGGTCAGGGCGATCGCTAGTTGCCGCTAATCGCTGGCCGATTTCTTGGACATATTGGTTAATTCCGGCATCTTTGGCCAGTTTTATCTTACCTGATTCTAATAAACCTTGATTAATCTGCCTACCGAGGACGACTTCCTGCTGAGGAGAAATAGTGGTGAGTTGAATAACCTGCACACCGCGAAAAAGTAAATCCATCCACGAGCGCCCGAAACTGGGTTGGGGATTGACAATCCCGATACTCAGGGTGAGCAGCAGAGAAATTATTGTTAATAGCCAAAAACGGCAGAAAATAGGGCGCATAGACGATTCGATCCCATAAAAACCTCATTCCCATTCTAGACAGTCCCTATCACCCTTTACCTGTTACTGTCCGCGATTGGTTTGATAGACGTAAAAGTTAAATAAATCGAATAAACTGCCAACAAAAGCAAAGGTGACAGCGATGGTTAACAGGCCTTGTAGGGGATAACCGCCGCCGAAAATGGTTAAAAATTGCAGGATTTGGCTAAAACCGGTCCGAGAAACCCAAGTAAAGCCGGGGACGTGACTGGTGGCCAATAAAGCCGTTAAAATAGAACCCACCAAGAGGACGGGGGCAACAAAACTTAATAGGGTGGAAAATAGCAGGGAACGGAGCAAAGTAAGCATGGGTGCTGATCTCCAGAGAATTAGGGGGCGATCGAACGGGAATAGGAATCTATACTCGCTCCCCTCTAGGATATACGTTCATCTCGGCTAGGGGCGGTTTTTTAAAAAATCTTAAAATATCATTAAGATTCTTGGTTAATAACGATTAAGTGGTACACAAAAGTCAACCCGATAATTGCTGGGTCAGCCTTTTTCAGTGATCAGTAAACAGTGATCAGTAATCCGTCAGGGGTGGGGAAGTGGGGAAGTGGGGAAGTGGGGAAGTGGGGGAATTTCAACTAAAACCCTAAAACCCTAACACCCCAAAACCCCCCCGCAACGCGCACGCAGTGACCACCCCATCACCCTGTCTCCTGACTCGGAGTCTCCTAACTCCTAACTCCTGATAACTGATAACCGGTAACTGATCACCGATAACTGGAACTACCTGAAGCATTGATCCCCGTGGTGTGGTACTGTCAATTCAGTGTATTTATCGGCACTGGCTTAAGATTTGTCGCTATTGTCCTCCCCTTCTCCCGTCGCTGTTTTTGAGGCTTTCTATGACCGACATTCCTTTCACCCTAGACCAACTGAGAATTCTCAAAGCGATCGCTGCCGAAGGAAGCTTTAAACGGGCGGCAGATACCCTGTATGTATCTCAACCGGCGGTCAGTCTTCAGGTACAAAACCTCGAAAAACAGCTAAATGTGCCGTTATTTGACCGGGGCGGTCGGAAAGCCCAATTAACGGAAGCGGGACACCTACTCTTAAGCTACGGCGAAAAAATTATCACTCTCTGTCAAGAAACCTGTCGGGCGATCGAAGATCTACAAAATCTGCAAGGGGGAACCCTGATCGTCGGCGCTTCCCAAACCACGGGAACCTATCTTCTTCCCCGCATGATCGGGCTTTTTCGGCAAAAATACCCAGAAGTATCCGTACAGCTACAAGTTCATTCCACCCGTCGCACCTCTTGGAGCGTTGCTAACGGTCAAGTGGATTTAGCCATTATCGGGGGGGAAGTTCCCGCCGAATTACAAGAAACCCTGCGGATTATCCCCTACGCAGAAGATGAACTGGCTTTAGTCCTGCCGATTTTTCATCCTCTGTCTAAGGTAGAAATGATTCAAAAAGAGGATTTATATCGACTAAAATTTATCACCCTCGATTCCCAATCGACGATTCGCAAAGTCATCGACAAGGTTTTAACTCGTTGCGAGATCGATACCAAACGCTTAAAAGTGGAGATGGAACTTAACTCGATCGAGGCAATTAAAAATGCCGTACAATCCGGTTTGGGGGCGGCTTTTGTCTCGGTGACAGCGATCGAAAAAGAACTACAAATGGGAGTTATCCACGCTACCCGAATTAAAGATGTGGAAGTACGTCGCACTTTGTCGGTAATTATTAACCCGAATCGTTATCGCTCAAAAGCGGCCGAGGCTTTTACCCTGGAAATACTACCCCAATTCTCCACCTATCCCGAATATCTCGCTGACGACCACAACTTTGAACCGATTCCTAACTCACAACCCGCCGAAATTATGAGTAAATAAGTTGATCGAGATGGGCAAAATCTCCCTCGGAACATTGAAGCTATTTCTTCGGAAAATTACTGCCCCGATAAATTACTTTTTTATCGACTTTAATCCAATGGAGACTCTCTAAACGACTTCTAAGATTAGTAATAGTTACTCCCAACTCGTCGGCGATCGCATACAGATGTCCCCATTTAGTCAAGTCACGTCCCTTGATGGCTTTCTCTAACTCACTCATCGCCATTAGTAAACAACTGACAAAATATTGTGCTTGCCATTCAATTCTTTGGCTAGAATCAACTGTCCGACACAGAAAAGGTTGAATTGTCTCTAAGGAATCTCCCTGATTGATTCGATCCAAAAAATTAGAGACGGCTGTTTGATTAATATGAAGGACAAAATGACCAATTTCATGGGCTAAACTCGAATTTTTAAAACCTTCTTTTGCCAGGGATGAATTTTGGGAATCTTTTAAGAATTTTACATCTTCATTGAGAATAATTTTCTTTTCTGTGGGAATAATCATTGCGGCGATTTCTCCCTCTTTATCTGGCTTTATATCCGTCCATTCAATAGCCAAATCAAAATGATCGGCCGTCGCTTCCGCAATATCGCAATTTTTTAAGGGACGACGACGATGAGCTTTTACTTTCTTCAGAATATCGTCTGCCTGAGTTTCAATCACTGCTTTGGGAATAAAACTATAGGGTTTAATAATATCCAAGATATCTACTCCTGCTCATCTAATTTTGTCGCCTCAGAAATAATTTTTTTGGCAAAATTGGGATTGTCTTTCATGCGACGCAATAAAATCGGCATTTGTTGGTATTTTTGAACTAATTCTTTAAAGACTTTTTGATCATCTGAACTAATTCGTCCTGCCAATTCCCCTAAGGTTTGAGCATTTAATTTTAAATGAGTCGCTAAGGACTCAATCACCTGCTGACTAGGAGGATAACCTGCATGATCATTTTCTAGCTTCGATAGATAGGTGTAGTCCACCCCAATCAACTTAGCTAGTTCTCTCTGACTATATTCCTCCTCTCGACGAGCTTTGCGGATAACCTGTCCAAATGTTTCTGACACTGCTTTTCTCTCAATCGCTCAAAAAAAATTATATCAAGGGTTGACTATTTAAGTCAACATAAGCTAGAGTTAGTTCATTGGCGTTGATTATTTTAGTCAATACAAGAGCAAACACTGCCGTATCATCCTAGCATTTTCCTGACTGAGGGGAAAAATCGTGTCCTGCCAGTTTCCCAAAAAGCCTTGGTATCCTCCGATGAGCTATAGTCTTTGGCGATCGCTAAAACCGGCGATTGGCTATGAGAATCGCCATTGTCAGACAAAACGGGGGTTTGAAAAAGCGCGAAACAAAGAACCAGAAGTCCAAAGATTACTATCACAAGATAATCAACCGCAAAAAATTGGTAAGTTGGCACAACGGGGAGTTTTTGAGTTTCATCAAGAGCCAGGGAGATTATCGAGTCCTGATGGGGTGGAACAAGTCGCAGAAATCCTGCAATTAAATCAAGAATCGCCAGAAATTCAAGCCAGGGTTTTAGTAATTTTAAACAATTACTATCAACAACCAATTTTATTGAATAAACAGATTATTGATTTACCTAGAGGTGATGAAGGTTATCCAGAACCTATTGTTATCGAGCAAGGTAACTATCGGTTTAATTTGTCCGCTGCCTTTGATTGTATTTTTAGAGAAGCCGATGACACCATACATATTTTAGATTTCAAAACTGGTCAATCTAATTTTGATCGTCGTCAGGCTCATGTTTATTTACTGGCGGCTAGTTACCTTTATCCTCAGGAAAAAATTGTCGCTTCTTTTTACAATTTAGAAACCCAAACAAGCTCAGAAAACATCTCCCTGTCTTCCGAGGCAATGGAAGCAGTTAAAATCGAACTAGCTTTCCTGGCCAAAAAACATCAGCAACAACTACAAAAATATAAAAATCACCCCGAAGATTTTTATCATCTTTTCCCGCCCCAAAGTGGCTATGCCTGTCGTTATTGTCCTTTTACATCGATTTGTGATTATGCAAATAAGGAGGTTTAGATCATGAATTACACAGTAGCTAACACAGCCAATTCCCCGCTTTTTTTGAGTGAAATTAGTTCCTTAACTCTCAGGAATAATTGTTTGAATTGTTTTAAGCTTAATCATCAAGTTACTAGAAAAATAGGTAATCGTTTTAGTTGGCAATTCAGTCATAAGTTTCCCGATGTGGTGGTTATTTTTGAAGATAATTGTTTTTGGGTATTAGCTAAAGATGAAAAATCTCTTCCCTCTCCACAACAGTGGAAAGAAGCTTTATCAGATATTCAAGAGGTTTTACGAGAAGATATTGGCGATCACTATTATTCTATTCATTGGCTAAAAGACTTGCAGATAACAGCTTTAGTTACAGCACAATTAGCAGTTAGAATTCTGAAAATATTTGGTAAATTTTCCTATCCAATAGTTTTTCCCAAAGATAGTCAGATAAGTGAAAACCAAGTACAGGTAAGGAGAGAAGTTAATTTTTGGGCAGAAATCATCAATGACACCGATCCAGCTATTTGTTTAACTGTTGAAAGTTGTATTGTCTATAGTGGAGATTTAGAACAATTTTATGAAAATCACCCCTATAGACAAGATGATGCTAAATTATTAGTAGGTTTAAAGGTTAAAACTATAGAAACTAATGGGACAGCTAAAATTATTAAAATAGCGGTTACAATTGGGGAAAAAAGAGAGGATTTATTAAAAAAAGCCACGGGTTCAATTAGTCGAAGAAAATTAGAAGAAGCTCATCGGGATCAACCAGTGGTGGCGGTACAATTTGGCAAAAATCCCCAGGAGTATATTTATCCATTAGCAGCTTTAAAACCCTGTATGACAGATAAGGATGAGAGTTTATTTCAAGTCAATTACGGAGAGTTATTAAAGGAAACAAAAATTTCCTATGATAAACGACAAAAACTATTAAAGTTGTATAAACAGGAAGCCCAAAAGACTTTAAATAACTTTGGTTTTCAGTTAAGAGAAAGAAGTATTAACAGCCAAGAATACCCCGAAGTCTTTTGGACTCCTTCTATTTCTCTTGAGCAAACTCCCATCTTATTTGGTAAGGGAGAAAGGGGAGAAAAAAGAGAAACTCTCAAAGGATTATCAAAGGGTGGTGTATATAAACGTCATCGAGAATATGAGGATCCTGCTCGTAAAATTCGTTTAGCTATTCTTAAACCAGATAGTTTTAAAGTAGGAGATTTTAGAGAACAATTAGAAAAGCGATTAAAACTTTATAAATTTGAGACTATTTTGCCACCAGAGAATCAAATAAATTTCTCTGTTGAAGGTGTAGGATTTGAAAAAAGAGCCAGACTGGAAGAAGCAGTTGATCAATTAATTCGAGGAGAAATTCCTGTAGATATTGCTTTAGTATTTCTTCCTCAAGAGGATCGCAATGCGGATAATACTGAAGAAGGAAGTTTATATTCGTGGATTAAAAAAAAGTTTTTGGATCGTGGAGTTATGACTCAAATGATTTATGAGAAAACTTTAAATAATAAGGGTCAATATAATAATATTCTCAATCAAGTTGTCCCAGGGATCCTAGCCAAATTAGGAAATTTACCCTATGTCCTTGCTGAACCTCTAGAAATTGCCGATTATTTTATTGGTTTAGATGTGGGAAGGATTCCTAAAAAAAATCTTCCGGGTAGTCTCAATGTTTGTGCAAGTGTGCGACTATATGGAAAACAGGGAGAATTTGTTCGCTGTCGGGTAGAAGATAGTTTAACCGAGGGAGAAGAAATTCCTCAACGTATGCTGGAAAATTTTTTACCGCAAGCTGAACTAAAAAATCAGACAGTTCTCATTTATAGAGATGGTAAATTTCAAGGAAAGGAGGTTGACAATTTACTGGCAAGAGCGAGAGCAATTAAGTCTAAATTTATTCTCGTAGAATGCTATAAAACTGGCATTCCTAGACTTTATAATTTTAAGCAAAAACAGATAGATGCTCCCTCAAAAGGATTAGCTTTTGCTTTATCAAAGCGGGAAGTTATCCTGATAACGTCCCAAGTTTCTGAACAAATAGGTGTTCCTCGTCCCTTACGCTTAAAAGTTCATGAATTAGGAGAGCAAGTAAATTTAAAACAGTTAGTTGACACTACCTTAAAATTAACTTTGCTTCACTATGGTTCTCTCAAAGAACCCCGTTTACCTATCCCTTTGTATGGAGCGGATGCTATTGCTTATCGACGCTTACAAGGAATTTGTCCTAGTTTATTAGAAGATGATTGTCAATTCTGGCTTTAGAGAGGAAAATTATGCACAATTACCATAGCAATCCACACCATCTAGATGAATTAGTCAGTGATTTAGTTAACCAAATTAGTTTACTGACGGCAGAAAATCGAGCCATTAAAGAAAGATTAGCCTATCTTGAATGGGACTTGCATCGAGAAAATGGTTGTTGACAAGCCGAAAATTTATCTCTGCGTCAAATGGTTGACTACTGCTCCGAAGAATATAATTCTCTTGAGGATTCTCTAAGATAATTACTATAGCAGTTACTAGGAATTGCATAGCCGTTTTTTTTGGGGAGCAAGCTTTAGATTTTTTTCTTATTTCTTTGAGCAAAAAATGTCTATCATCAAAGGCGATATTACCCCGCCAATTTATGTTACCAGCGATCGGTCAAAATCATCCCCAATCTGGTAATTATGCCCCCCTAGATAGCCATCTCTGGGCCGATGCCACCTATCCCCTCGGGGCCCATTATCGGGGCGATAGTGTCACCTTTGCCGTCTATTCTAAAAATGCCAGTCAGATTCTTCTGGAAATCTACGAGCGCCCGACGGGAGAAAACGCTAAGTATGATTACTGGTTGACAAAAAACCCAAATGATGATATGTGGCGGGCAAAAATCGCCAGTATTGCCCAGGGCAGTTACTACGCTTTTCGCTGTTGGGGTCCCAATTGGCAATTTGATCAAAAATGGCAAAGAGGCCACAGTAACGCCGGTTTTCGGGCAGATGTGGACGATTTTGGCCATCGTTTTAACCCCAATAAAGTCCTCTTCGATCCCTACGCGCGAGAACTTTCCCACGACTTTGAAACCCTGGCCATGATCGCAGCCGGAGAAAATGCGGGAATGTATGCCACGGGAGAAGGGGACTACAAAGGAGTGATCCGGCGGCAATACGATACGGGCAAATGGTCGCCCAAAGGCATTGTTATCGCCCCGGATGGGACTTCTACCGGGATTCGTCCCCGTCTGGGCGACGAAAAAGCGATCATTTATCGAAAATTTGGGTCTAAAACCCCGTCCTTTAGCGTAGCGGAGGACGGCTTGACATTTCTAGCTAAATAGTTTACCATGGTAAATATAGTCTGGTAAACAAGATGTTA
>NZ_JACJSW010000224.1:0-6646 GCF_014698375.1 Microcystis flos-aquae FACHB-1344
TACGCAGGGGGGACTTAGACAAAATCAGTATAGCACAATAAAAGTTAAGTTAACAAGATATAGTTTAAAAAGCCGTCCTAAAAGGACGGGGCTTTAACCCAAAATTTCGGTAAGTAAACTGTTCAGTATCTAACCCTCTGCCGATTGCCTCAGTTGATTCCTATCCAAATCAGGTAATTTTAGTTGTTCGCCATGGAAATCTGGATTATTTTACGTTTTTCAATCGCCGCTGCCATTATCGCTTTAGTTTGCTGGTCTTTAGCCAGTGCCGTGCGCGATAGTTGGCAAGTTGCCCGACGGATGCACTCCATCCCTTGCTCCCACTGCCGCTACTTTACCAACGATTATCGCCTCAAATGTAGTGTACAACCCAGGAGCGCCAACACCGAACAAGCGATCGACTGCGGCGATTATTTTCCCGGGGCCTAGTCGGCAATAATACCGAAAAGCTGTTCGAGATGGTGCGAAATTTGCTAGTCTAGGCTAAATAGGTCTGAAATAGTATAGAAACGTGGATACAATTATTGGTCGGGGCAAAACAGCCCGTAGAGCTTACGGTATCGATGAAATCGCACTTGTACCCGGAGTGCGAACCCTCGATCCTAGTTTAGCCGATACCCGTTGGTCTCTCGGCAATATCGAGCGGGAAATCCCGATTATCGCCAGCGCTATGGATGGGGTGGTGGATACTAAAATGGCCGTCCTTCTCTCCGAGTTGGGGGCGCTAGGGGTACTAAACCTCGAAGGAATTCAAACCCGTTACGAGGATCCTAACCCGATTCTTGATCGCATTACCGCAGTCGGCAAAGCAGAATTCGTCGGTTTAATGCAGGAACTCTACGCAGAACCGATTAAACCGCAACTAATCGAGCTTCGTATCCAAGAAATTCAAGAAAAAGGCGGTATTGCGGCAGTTAGCCTCACCCCTGCCGGTGCCGTCAAATACGGTGCTATCGTCGCCCAAGCAGCGGCCGATATTCTCTTTGTCCAAGCAACCGTTGTTTCCACTGCCCATTTATCCCCGGAAGCTATCACCCCCCTCGATTTAGTGCAACTGTGCCAAGAAATGCCCATTCCCGTGGTTTTGGGCAACTGCGTCACCTACGAAGTCGCCCTTAACCTGATGAAAACTGGGGCAGCCGGGGTTTTAGTCGGTATCGGTCCGGGGGCCGCCTGTACTTCTCGCGGCGTTTTAGGGGTGGGAGTTCCCCAAGCCACTGCTGTGGCCGATTGTGCCGCCGCTAGGGACGATTTTTTCCGAGAAACCGGTAAATACGTCCCCGTTATTGCCGATGGCGGCATTATTACCGGCGGTGATATCTGCAAATGTATCGCCTGTGGTGCTGACGCGGTGATGATTGGTTCTCCCATTGCCCGGTCATTGGAAGCCCCCGGCCGCGGTTTTCACTGGGGTATGGCCACACCTAGTCCGGTTCTACCCCGGGGAACCCGAATTAGTGTGGGCAGTACCGGAACTATTGCCGAAATCCTCGTCGGACCAGCAAAATTGGATGATGGTACTCATAACCTCCTAGGGGCGCTGAAAACCAGTATGGGAACTTTGGGTGCTAAGAACTTAAAGGAAATGCAACAGGTGGAAGTGGTGATTGCCCCCTCGCTGCTGACGGAGGGTAAAGTCTATCAAAAGGCCCAGCAGTTAGGTATGGGTAAATAAAAGTTATCGGTGAACAGTGATCGGTTATCTGCTTCTCGGAGCAGTTTTTGATTTTTGCCAGAGATGGATTTTCTGCTTGGGATTACCATCACCTTCGGGTTCGGTTCTACCGACTGCCACTATCTCAAAAAACTGTTAAATTGGAAGGGAGCATCTCATTTATGCAAGCGAGTAATTATACTTGTCCCTAAAACTGGTTTCTAGCAAGGCTTTCAAAATAGCTTGACATAAAACCTGATTTAGGAGTTACAAAGGTGAAATGCTCCCAATTGGAAGAACCAAAAGGATAGTTTATAAAAAAATTGAGTTAAGGAGATCAAAAGTGTATAGAGAAAACGATCGCCCTGACAATTTATTCGGTACCGATAGTGAATTTTCCGAGAGTTTGTGGCAGTATGTCCAGACCTTAAGTCCAGAAACAATCGCCCAACTCTCGAAACCGGAGTCCCAAGAGGTTTTCCAAGTGATGGAACGCAACATTATCGGACTTTTGGGCAACCTTCCTTCGGAACATTTCGGGGTCACTATCAGTACCAGTCGCGAACATCTGGGCCGGTTATTGGCCTCAGCAATGATGAGTGGTTACTTTCTCCGCAATGCCGAACAGAGAATGAATTTTGAAAAATCTCTCGCTAGTCTCCAGAGTGGTTCTAGCGATGTTTAAGGTTTAGCGGTAGTTAGTTTGAAAGGGAAAAAGAAGCAATCAGATTTTAGTTACAAGATAACTTTGATCTGGTTAATAACTGATAACTGATAACTGATAACTGATTAAAGACAGTTTTGCTGCCAGAGTAGTTCTTTTTCGATTCCCTGTTTTTCTCCGGGGGGGACAGTCCTTTCCCGCATGATATAAAGTTGCAGGGATTTAATTTGTTGATCCCTACCGTGCTGCTGATTCCAGTTTTGACAGAGATACTGACCAAACTCTCCATAAACTGACCGACCGATAGCTCGATTAAGATTAATAAAATATACCCGCCACTGCATGGTTTTATACAAACGATTGCGATCGCTATCCGTGGGTTTATCCCAAATTACTGGCTGTCCTTCTCTAAATATATCTACCGTGGAACCATCGGCTAATTTACTGACCGCCACAAACCAAGCATCATCCCGGGGCGGACTAGGGGAGAAAATAGTCCAATATTGGTCTAAACGAGTTATTCTTGCCAGAATATCAATTGTATTAAAAGTACGACGGGTGAGCAAGCGATCGAGGGATTGAATTAAAGGTGTATTTAAATCGCCTCTAATGGCCGATTGCCGGACAAAACTGCGTAAATTCCAGATACTGGTCAACAAGAAGAAGAAAATTACCAACATATTTAAAGGTAAAGAGGATTTAATCGTCAGGGGACGAAACTTGAGAGGTTTGGTGAAATTGCCCATAAAACGACGATGGGAGGCAATCCACTCATAAATTCTCGTTCCCAGGGACATGAGGGGCGGTAAACGCAAAATTGGTGCTAAAAACCAGAAAATCGGCGAAAGACTGACAATATAAACCAATGCTGACCATTTAAACCGACGTTTTCCCTGCCAATCTTCCACTACCCAAGAATTTTGGGCTACCATATCCTCGTATATTGAGGGGTTATCCTGAGCGACTAACAGGGGAGTGCCGGGTAAAATGAGAAAAGTGCGGAGAAGATGAACAACTTTCTTGCAAAATCCACAATCTCGATCATAATTAATCCTTAAACCTTCTCTTTCTGGGTTTATTATCCGTTTTTGTCCCCAATCCCAGACTAAGCTAGGGATGATCGGCAACCAATAGGTAACACTCAAGAAAGGGAAAACCCCTAAATGTAGAATCAGTGCAAAAACCGTATGCAAGAAAATAAAGGAAACTACGGCGATTATTTTAAATAAACTATTGCGAAAGGGAACAAACATCAATAGCGGACCGAACCATTCAAAGCCTAGGGCTGAAATTGTCAGGAATTTGAGGAATTGCTGCGGTAAAGTCAGTAAAAAACTCCCCAAAGCGGTAGCGTATTGATCGTAACTAAGAGAGTAATAAACGGCTGTACCGTCGGGCCACCAAGTCTCACTTTTGAGTTTAAAGACCACTGACCACATATAGATGTAACACACCTGTATCATAAAAGCCACCGTGGCAGCCGAAACCACACGCTTGGGTAGGGGGTTGGGATTGGTGTTTAAGGCACTTTCCACGGAATAACAGGCACCGAGGGGTAAAAACATCGCCCAGAATAATACTGCCCGGATTACGTCATCGGCGGCAAATAGTAACAGGGGGTTGCGATGATGTAAAGAGACGATTAGCACCCAAGTGGCGATCGTGGCTAAACGGGTATGATAGCCAATTAAAAGCAATAATGCGATCGCTATAGCGACAATAAACAGGATACTCTGCACCAGCACCGAGTCACTGAGAGCAAAAATAGACCAGTAAAAAGGACTGGCAGAGACTTTCGATAAGCTTTCTAGGGGTAAAACCCCTAATTCACTGTAATGGGCAGTTACTTGGCTAAAACGAACCGATAAATCCACTAAAACCACTAACGCCAAGGCAATGCGAAATAAAGCCAGCGATCGCAGGTCAAACCCGAAAATCTCTGCCAGTCTTTGTCTAAATGATTTTGTCATTATCGCCATAGGATGATGATTCCCTCCACTTCTTCAATAAACCTACTTTATAGCAAGTAAAAAGGCCAAAGGCAAAAGAAAGCTGTCAGTATTCTCCGAGTCAGTATTCTCCGAGTCAGGACTCATCGTTCGCTCAATTTTTCGGGAGTGAAGGAGTAAAATCGGTTGAAAGACTTGCCCCGTAAAGATTAGAGCGAAACCAGCGACTTCACTAGACCCCTTGCCTAATTTTTTTATTGTATAATAGAGGGTTTGGCTTTTTTCTCAATTTTTAGATGGAAGTGGAAAAAAGAATAAAATGTGATCTTAGGTCAGGAAATCATACTAAATCCGTTGAGTATAGGCTACTTATGAGGATAGGCACTCATGCAAAAGCAGGAATAGATAATCAGTCTTTAATAACGGGATTTAGTATCATCTATACTTTTGCTATGTTTATTAGCAAAAATATGGATTATCAAAACTTATCAGATGAACAATTCAAACGCCGTTTCGGTGTGTATAAACAAACATATAGAAAGATGGTAGAATCAGTAAAAAGTGTTGAAGCTGAATCTAATTCAGTATCTAAAAGGGGACCGAAACCTAAACTATCTATAGAAGAACAAGTTTTAGTAACGTTAGAATATTGGCGAGAATATAGAACATCTTTTCACATTGGTACAAGCGGTCAAATATCAGAATCAACTATAGGTCGGATTGTAAATAAGACGGAAAAAATGCTTTGACAATCGGGAAACTTCCGTTTAAAAGGAAAAAAATCTCTACTAAATCAAGCAGAGATACCGGTCGTAACGGTAATGGATGTAACGGAAACTCCCATTGAACACCCCCAAAAGAAACAGAAAGATTTTTTGGGGGGTAAAAGAGGTTATCATACTTGAAAATCCCAATTAGTAGCTGATAAAAATACCAGGGAAATTATCTGTGTCTTTTGTGGGAAAGGTAGAGGTCATGATTTTAGTTTATTTAAAAAAAGTCGAATTCGTTTTCATCCTTTAACTACTAGCAGAGAAGACAGTGGTTATCAGGGAATAGCTGCATACCATAGTAATAGTTATACACCGAAAAAGAAACCGAAAAATAGAAAATTAACAGAGTTAGAGAAGGGTTATAACAAGGCTTTAGCCAAAGAAAGGATTATCATTGAACCTATAAATAGGAAACTCAAAATCTTGAAAATTTTATCCTGTAAATATCGGA
Source organism: Microcystis flos-aquae FACHB-1344 (assembly GCF_014698375.1). NCBI lineage: Bacteria > Bacillati > Cyanobacteriota > Cyanophyceae > Chroococcales > Microcystaceae > Microcystis > Microcystis flos-aquae. The sequence goes on from NZ_JACJSW010000224.1 coordinate 5,492, forward strand.
ATCGTCGTCGAAGATATAGTTTAAGAATTAACCTGTTGGCGGCTGTTTATAACTATGAGTTAGGGATAGGTATAGCAACTTATTAAAAGTTGCCAAACATTAATCAAGTCAAGGAGAATTTATTCTCAATTTTTATAATTGAGATAGTTTGTGCCGCTTAAATAAAGAGGTTTTGACAACCAAATTAAAGCAGCTCTAAAGAGTTTTGGGTTAAAAGTTAAACTTCAGGTTTTCATTTAGAACAAATGCACTAATCAACTATTTTTTTGGGGAAAATTAGTTAAACCACAATTATAACATATAATTAATTTGCAAGAGTTCTAATGAAACTGGCATTAACTTGATAAGAAATCAAATCTCCCTCGACAAAGAAACTGAGGCCGTAGCGACCCGGTGTTAAATTCAAGGATAATCGAGCGCCGTATTCAACCGAACCGACGACGGTGGCGACACCCTTACTATCGAATCGAACCAACTCGGTGATCACCTTGGGGTCGGTGGCGAGTTCCAGACGAAGGTTATGCGAAGTCCTGAATCTGAGTCTGTCCACACTATCCCAAACGCCGAGGCAATTAGTTTCCCCTAAGTGTCCGTCAACGCCGAAACTTTTTCCAGTCCTCGCCGTTCCCAGATCGATCGCCCCGCCCCACTCCCGACTCAGATCGCGTCTGGCATAAATCTCGCCGTCCATTCCAGTAATGATGTCTCTGTTCATAGTTTACCTCTCGGAATTTCTCTATAAACTACCGATTCCGTCGTCGCCATTCCCAGGGTGGCATCGGGTTTCCCCCGAAAATTCCCTTGCGATTCGAGGGAGTTTCCTTAAAAGCCCTCTCGATTTCATTCCAGCTTGGACAGTCAGCCTTGAATCGATCATAAGCCCAAACCATACCGTCCTTCACCTGCTGAAGTTGAACTAGCTGACCCCCTGCGTACACCTCGGCCACGGTACGCCCGAAGCGATCTGGCTTCGCCAGCGCTCCGCTCCCGGTATTGTAAAGTATCCACAGCATTGATAGTGACTTGGTTATTTGCCCGGTTGTTGACATCCTCACCGCCGTAAACGGACGGTGATTCCCAAACCTCACGATTTAGGTTTCTGCTTCTTTCCCGAAGGATTTTTCGCACCTGCCTTAACAGATTTACTCTGTTCTG
>NZ_JACJSW010000225.1:0-16414 GCF_014698375.1 Microcystis flos-aquae FACHB-1344
TGACTAGAGAATTGTTAGTTCCGTCGTTGAGGGAAGTATCAACGATATCGACTGCAAGGGTCGGATTTAGCGTGTCAATCGTCACCGTATCCGTACCTGCTCCACCATTGTTACCGGCAATATCGGTGTAGCTATCGGCTGCCACGGACACCGAGCCGGTGGTTTCCACAGCATCGTCGGCCGTGAAGATGGCCGTATAGCTGTTGCCATCCACTTGGGTGAAGTCGCTCAGGGTTCCGCCGCTGACGCTCACATCACTGTTGTCAAAACCGGTGACATCTTCGCTGAATTCAAAGGTGACTAGAGAATTGTTAGTTCCGTCGTTCAGGGAAGTATCAACGATATTGACGGCGAGGGTCGGATTTAGCGTGTCAATCGTCACCGTATCCGTACCGGCTCCACCATTGTTACCGGCAATATCGGTGTAGCTATCGGCTGCCACGGACACCGAGCCGGTGGTTTCCACAGCATCGTCGGCCGTGAAGATGGCCGTATAGCTGTTGCCATCCACTTGGGTGAAGTCGCTCAGGGTTCCACCGCTGACGTTCACATCACTGTCGTCAAAACCGGTGACATCTTCGCTGAACTCAAAGCTGACCAGAGAATTGTTAGTTCCATCGTTCAGGGAAGTATCAACAATATCGACTGCAAGGGTCGGATTTAGCGTATCAATCGTCACCGTATCCGTACCCGCTCCACCATTGTTACCGGCAATATCGGTGTAGCTATCGGCTGCCACGGACACCGAGCCGGTGGTTTCCACCGCGTCGTCGGCCGTGAAGATGGCCGTATAGCTGTTGCCATCCACTTGGGTGAAGTCGCTCAGGGTTCCACCGCTGACGCTCACATCACTGTCGTCAAAACCAGCGACATCTTCGCTGAACTCAAAGGTTACCAGAGAACTGTTGTCTCCGTCGTTCAGGGAAGTATCAACGATATTGACTGTCACTGTATGTGGAGTTGTATCGTAGGGAACGAAAACATATTGTCCATCTACCGCCTTGATACCGTCGGTGCCGTTGACGCTTGTGGCTCTGACACCAAGGGTGACAACACCCTGAGCCAATAACGATTCAATCTCTACCCCTTGATCCTTGCTGTAGCTGTAAGTGTAGGTATTACCCGCAGTCAGAAGATTGCTGCCATTATGCTCCTTTCCCGTTAACCCCGTATCGGAAATCTTGTCGTACCCATCCCAGACGATACCAGTCCCATTCATATTGAGACTGTTATCCTTTGATAACAACTTGATAGTGCCATCCGCGTTGCTATCGCCATTCGACCACCACAACGCATTGAGGTCCATCGACCCCTTCTTCATATCAACAGTCCACTGATTTGTGACCGTGTTGTAAGAAGCGGTGAACCAGAGAGCCTGGGTGGTGTCGCCGTATTCCCAGATGTAAGTGCCTTCCTGCAATGCCATAATAAAGATTCCCAATCAACAATTCCATACATACGGCAGATTCAGGCTCAGTTTGGTACATCTTCTCAGTGGAAACGCTTATCCAATAAGGAGTTATCGGTACAAAACGGACAGAAGAATCGCCGTATCTAAATGGTAACAGATTATGTAGCGTATGTAACCATTTAGGGACTTGCGCTTTGATAATGTACCATTTATGGCTTGTCTGATTCTTCTACAGAGCGACTGTCTGGCTGGGATATTATTCCTACGCAGGTCCCTTAGTGTGGCAAGCAGCCAGTGGCATTGATTCTGTGGAAGGACTCTCCTGGGGCAGCACAGAGGGATAATTACTACTCCTCCCGGAGGCGCGAAGGGTTCCTCGGTTATAAATTCCACAACATTGCCGTCAACATCCGCACCCTGAAGGGGTGACAACGCAGTTAAAGTCTAGGCTGGGTGTAGGGTGTGGGGAGTTTTTTGCTGTGAACAGTAAACAGTAATCAGTAAACAGTAATCAGTAATCAGTGCAAAGACAGTAGGAAACTTCTATTTAGGGTCTGCTGAAAAAGTTTTTCCTGGGGGTAGGAGTCAGGAGTCAGGAGTCAGGAGCCGGTCGTTTCAGGCTTTGTTGCCCTTGTTTTTTGTACCAAGCGATGTACTACAAGAAGGATAATGCAAGGTTTTTGAAAGTCCCAATCCTATTTTCTTGCACTAACATCGGACTTTAACAGGTCAAAAGCTTTATTTTAAAAGGGTTTTACCATTATTCAGCAAGCCCTATTTAATACTGCACACTTAAAACTCAAATCTGATAACTGATAACTGATAACTGATAACTGCTATAAACCCCCCCAAACTAATCGGGCTGCCCAAAAGGGAATTAACAAAAATAAAGCGATCAAATCAGCCCATCTTAACTTTAATTCGTGCCAGCGTACTTGATGCTGATTGGGACTGGTAAAACCGCGAACCTCCATAGCGATCGCTATTTGTTCGGCGCGCAAAAGCAAATTATCTAGTAATTTTTCCACTACTGTTAACCAGACGTTTAAACTCTTTTTAATCCCTAATTTTTGCCAATCGATCGCCCTAGTTCGCACTGCCCTAGCTAGATTTTGGACTTCTTCTAAAACCAGGGGAATAAAGCGCAAAGAGAGGGTCAGAGTCAGAGAAATTTCCGTCACCGGCACATTAAATCGCCGTAAAGGACTCATTAAATTCTCTAAACCTTCGGTAATTTCTTCCGGGGCCGTCGTCAACAAAAAGAGATTAGTGCTATAAATTAAAGTAAAAACTAAGGTACTAATTCTCACTGCTAATTCCAAAGAACGTCGGGTAACAAATAAACGACCTTTATCCCATAAAACATACTGATAATCACTTGCTGGCGGTAAATTCAGCCCTTCATCCGGTAAACGCGGCTGAATACTCACCGCTAAACCATCGGGAGTGATAGCAGTAATCAGAAAGACGATAATCGCTAAAAATATCAGCCAGCCCATCTGTTGCTGCCAGACCCGGGGGGGAATAGGTGCAAGCAGGGTTAACAACATTAATAATCCCACCAAAGCTAAACGCCACCAAGCATTAGCTAATAAGGGTGCTGCTAAAAACGCCATTAACCAGATAAATTTTACCCTGGCATCTAGTTGATGTAGTCGGGTAATCGGTTGATCGAGATAAAGACCGATGGGCAAACTTCGCAATAAATCCATAAGTAGTCGTGCAAAATTAATTTCCTAGTCGAGACTCCGAGACTCCGAGACTCCGAGACTCCGAGACGGGGGACAGCTATCAGGGATCAAATTTGAGTTTTTAGTTCACTGTTTACTGATCACAGCAAAAAGCATTCGACTGACGGCTTAGATGTGTAATTAATTGGGCTTAGGTACTTAAATTAGACCTTGGTGGCTCTATTAACCGTTTTTTCCACTTCTCGCGCCGGTTTGCCGCGCCAGATTAAGCGGATCGGGGTTCCTTTAAAGCCTAACTGTTGTCGGAATTGCCCTTCGATGTAACGGCGATAATTATCATTAAAGCGCTGGGGATCGTTAACGAAAAGGGCGATCGTGGGGGGTTGACTCGATACTTGCGTGCCATAGTATAGTTTCCCCTGTTTTCCGCCCCTGGTGGTGGGGGGATTGTGCCATTTAACCGCATCTTCGATCACATCGTTGATTACCGAGGTACTGACGCGACGACGGTGAGATTCGGCGGCAATATCGACTAATTCGAGGATTTTGGTGACTCTTTGCCCCGTCATGGCGCTGACAAAGATCATTTCTGCCCAATCCATAAAATACAGCCGATCTTGGAGCATTTTGGTGTAAGTATTGATGGTGTAGGTGTCTTTCTCCACCGCATCCCATTTATTGACCACTAGCACCACCGCGCGCCCTTCTTCAATAATTCGTCCCGCCAATTTTAAATCCTGTTCGGTGACACCATCTAGCACATCGATGACGAATAGCACCACGTCAGACCGGCGAATTGCCTTAAAAGCACGGTTAATACTGAAAAATTCGGCTCCATAGTCCACATTCTTCTTGCGGCGAATCCCGGCGGTGTCAATTAACCGATAAACCTGTCCTTCTCGTTCAATTAAAGTATCGATCGAGTCTCTGGTGGTTCCCGAAATCGGACTAACGATCGCCCGTTGTTGTCCGGTTAAAGCATTGAGGAGACTGGATTTACCCACGTTAGGACGACCGATAATTGCCACTTTAATCTCTTCATTTTCGGGAATTGCCGCCCCGGGTGGCAAATATTTAATCAGGGCATCCAGTAGTTCTCCTGTACCTGAACCGTGAATGGCCGAGATGGGGAAGGGTTCACCGATAGCTAATTCCCAGAATTCCGTCGCTTGCAGGACACCCTGTTCCACCGATTCACATTTATTGACTGCCAAAAGTATCGGTACATTTTGCTGTCGTAACCAAGCGGCAATTTCTCGATCGCCGGCGGTAATTCCTGCCTGGCCATCGACGACAAAAATCGCCACACTTGCCTCTGCTAGGGCGATTAAAGCCTGTTCGCGGATTAAAGGGAGAAATTCGCTGTCATCGTTAAAAACTAGCCCTCCTGTATCGACAATTTGAAAATCTCGATCGCACCAGAAAGCTGGTTGATAGGTGCGATCTCTGGTAATCCCGGGTTGATCGAAAACGATCGCCTGTTGATCTCCAGCGATACGATTGACGAGGGTGGATTTGCCCACATTGGGACGACCGATAATAGCGACGACAGGCAGTTTCATAAGAGGAGGAGGGGACGGAAATTAAAGACCCAATATTCTATCATAGCGATTTGCGATCGACCTTGGTTGATTTATCTGTTTCTGTTCGGCACTGAGACATTGAATACTTTAGTCTGTAGAACTTTGGTATACAAAAGACTAGAATTCAGCTTATGCAATCTGGTCAACTAGAGCAAATTTTAGGACGAGAGCTACAGCGTTATCGCCAAGAAAAAGGGTGGTCGCAAGAGTATTTGGCGGAAGTAACAGGTCTGCATAGAACTTACATCAGTCAACTAGAGCGAGGATTAAAAAGTCCATCGGTGAGAGTGCTTAGTCATATTACTAATGCTTTAGGTCTGAGGATGAGTGAATTTTTGTATTCCGTAGAGGAATCCCTAAGTGTTAACGAACGACGAGACTAAAAGACTAAAGCAGGCCATTCTAGCCGCAATTGCCTCACCATTGATTGGCTCGATCGAGGATTATAGCTGGGAAGCAATTTTTCATTATATCAAGAATATTCCTTTATCCGATCCTGCCCTAGGCAGAAGCAAACTACTCTACGATGCAGTGGACAGTAAAACTGCCAGTGGTTGGTCGCTAAAATCTCTACAACTGAATAGTTTAACTACAGATAATACCTTTTTGTTCGTAATTCAACGAGCAGATATTATCAAAAAAGCCATTCAACTTGGGGTTCCCTCTTTGAATCTGCCATCTTCCCCCGCACAACTGGGAACCGCTATTATTCAACACTGGAACGAGAAGATTCGCTCCAGTCAAACTGCTCAAAATGTCATCAACAGCTATGAGGGAATATTGCTAAAAAACCGAGAGGGCAATGAATATGTTTACTGTGAATACCCCCTTAATCCTCTTGATCCTAATGTTTTTTCTTGGGCATGGGCAATAGATAAAAAAACTGGGGGAGTAGGGGCAGGTTTACAGGGAAGCATCGCTGGCAAAACTCAGTTAGTTTGGTACAAAAATCAGAAACAGTTGTTTAGAAGCAGAACAATCCCCGCTGCCGCTATTCGTCTGAGAATTGAGAGAACTCGTCTGACAATAGATCGATATGTGGAGACAATTTTTGCAGCGCTACAAACCCAAACTAATACTCAAGATTTTGTCCCATAGAGTCTGCTACCACTTTGCCTAACAGTGGTGGCACAGATTCTCCAATTTGAGAGGCCATATCAGTATAAGTCCCTAAAAAGTGAAAATGATCGGGATAAGAATGTAATCTTGCTGCTTCACGAATTGTGATTGTCCGATTCTGGGTCGGATGAAAAAATCTGCCAGAACCGGGATGAAAAAACCACCTTGTAATTGTTCTTGCTGGTTTATCCCAAGAAAGTCGACCATAGGCCCCGCTATAGTGTTTTTTCGGTGCTAATTCAGCAGGTAAATCTCTCGCATCTTGTCCTTCCGCCAGAATTTGCACTCTTGACATTTGAATTGGTGTTAAAGGACGGGCAATATGATTAACAATTTTTTGACTTTGCTCACGCATCTTCTGTTGATATATGGTCTCGGGTTCCCTAGTATAAATTTCGTGATCATAAGCTTGTCCTGCTTCTAAAGTAGGTAAATCACTAATGGCATCTTTAACAGTAGTAACTGGGGCAATATTTGGTTCTAGTAAAGTAAGCTGTGTCCAAGATTTTACAGCTTTATAATCACTTCTGATATCACCAGAATGAGTTGCTTGGGGAAGGGATGGTAAACGCTCTAGACTAGCTAAAAAAAAGGCTCTTGAGCGAGTTTGTGGCACTCCATAATAAGCGGCGTTTAGGGAAGTAGTAACTACTTGATAACCCCAAGATTCTAAATGTGCTACAATTTCATCTCTGATGATACCGCCATAAGCTTTCAAAATTTCAGGAACATTTTCCATGACTACATGAAGAGGACGAAACTCTTGAACAAATCCTAAGAAAGACTTATATAAATGATTGCGAGAATCATTAAGATAGCGATACCCGGCTGGGATATTTCGTGAAAATCCTTGACAGGGTGGACCCCCGATAAGGGCGGTTAATTCTTCTCTTTGTAAACCTAAGTATAAGCGCAGTTCTGATGGATTAACTTTGCGGATGTCTTCCTGAAAAGTGCGTGTTTTAGGATAATTATGTTGATAGGTTGCTAATGCTTTCGCATTTACATCAATTGCACAGATAGATTCAAACCCGGCTAAATGAAATCCCGTGGTCAATCCGCCCGCACCAGAAAATAAGTCGATAATTTGTTGTTTCATGGTTGAATACTATCGTATTCGGAGCCTCTTGTCAACTAAATATCCTAGCGATGATAGCGACGACAGGCAGTTTCATAAGAGGAGGAGGGGACGGAAATTAAAGACCCGATATTCTATCATAGCGATTTGCGATCGACCTTGGTTGATTGATCGTGTTTCTGTTCGCTGGGAAACGTTTAGGCAGCCAATAAGGCTGAAATGCCTGAAATCAGCGCCTAGTAAGGTCTTTATCCCCCACGACTAACCTGATAACTGCTGAGAAGGGAGAAAAAAGCTGACGGCTAAAATAACTGATCACTGCCTTTTTCTAGGATTGAGAATCAGAATCCACCTCTGTCTTCACTTCGGGGACAATATCGGGTCTTTGGGCATCTTCCCAACCGACCGGGCGTTTAGAATTGTACCAAGCGATCGAACCGATGGTGACAGCAGCGAGAAAACCGACCACATAAACTGCCACAAAATAAACGGGGAATTTGCCACTGGCCACTTCTAGGAGTAGATACATAATTTTTTCACGATTAAGCTTTTAATTTGTATATCTTAACAGAATCGGCCCCCTCATCCCTATTCTCGATCGCTACTGGTCCACCAACCGGAAGGCAGCCAAATACCGCCATGGAGAGCTATTTTTGCCGGTGTCATCATATATCCCCAGGCTTCGCCGATCAATTCTCGCTCTAGATTATAAATAGGGATTCTGCGACGCTGATACTCGTTTTCTTCTGGATCTCTGCCGGGTTGATAATCTTCCAAAGCATCCAAAAGCCCAATATCATAATCTGCGTTAAAAGTCAATAAAATTCCCTTCACCCAGCCCTCGCCCTCGGTCAGTCCGGGATAACCGAGGGCGGTAAGATGGTATAAATACCCCTTTGTGTAGGCGGTTTTAGAGTTGATCACTTTTCCCGCACAGTAGGCAGAATAGTTACTCTGCTTAGGTTTCAGGGTTCCATAAACAAAAACTTCCATCATCGGTCTAATTGTGCTGCTACTCCTCCTAATAGGATATCGCGAACAAATTGACTGGCTAAAAGTTCGTGGGGAAAACCGAGGGAAATAGCACTGATATTATCGAGTCGTTGCAGCTGTTCCCCAGTCAGGTTAAAGTCCACACAGGCTAAATTATCCTGCAATTGGGACAATTTTCGAGCGCCAATGATAGGAATTACGGCGTTAGTCCGATTTCTTAGCCAATTTAATGCCACTTGTGCCGGTGATTTCTCAATTTCTCTGGCTATCTCTAGGACAGTCTCGGCAATTTTTAAATCGCGATCAAAAATTTGAAAAGGTTGGTCGGTCATGCTTAAACGTCCATCGACGGGGTTGGGTTGATTATATTTTCCCGTTAAAACTCCTCCTCCCAGGGGACTCCAAGCTGTCACCCCGATATTTAATGCTTTGGCCATGGGCAATAATTCCCGTTCGGGGGTGCGTTCCTTGAGAGAATATTCTATTTGTAGTCCGATAAAGGGTGTCCATCCCCGTAGGGTGGCCAGGGTGTTCCCTTGGGAGACAATCCAAGCAGGACTGTCAGAAATGCCGATATAAAGCACTTTTCCCATCCTGACCAAATCATCGAAAGCGCGCATCACTTCTTCGATAGGAGTGAGAGAGTCCCAAAGATGAAGCCAGAGTAAATCGATGTAATCAGTACCTAAACGCTTTAAACTAGCTTCTACCGCTTGAAAGAGGTTTTTTCGATGATTTCCGCAGGCATTGACATCGCCGGGGCGCGTGTTGAGAGAATATTTCGTGGCGATTACCCATTTTTCTCGATCGCCCTTGACAAATTCCCCCACTAATGTTTCACTGGTTCCGTTAGTGTAGAGATTAGCGGTATCGAGAAAATTGCCGCCCGCTTCCGCAAAAGCCCGAAAAACCGCCCGACTTTCTTCTTTATCGGACCCCCAACCCCAATCTTCCCCGAATGTCATCGTTCCTAGACATAGTTCGGAAACTCGCAGACCACTATTACCTAAAAGTTTGTAACGCATAATTAACTAAAATTTTGGCTCGCTTATTCTTTGTATGATAAGTTTAACTTATATAGGGCTTGCTGAATAAATCTAAAAACCTTGTTGGATAAGACTTTTAGACTTTTTTTCCCTCAAAAAGTGCCAGCCATTGCGGGGATCGGGGGCAAAATTCAGGTACTTTTTCCCTGAAAATTAGGCAACTGACTACCTCAAAATCGGTAAAACCCCACACCCCACACCCCACACCCCACACCCTGCCCCCAGGAAAAGCTTTTTCAGCAAACCCTATATAGTAGTGATCGATCTTTGTGTCCTTTGTGTCTCTGTGGTTCGTTCTGCGTGATTGCTCTAAAATAGGGTTATCGCTTGTTCAGTATATAGCAATGACCTTAATCGCTGTCATCGATTATGACATGGGAAATCTGCACTCTGCCTGTAAAGGACTGGAAACCGTGGGTGCAGTGCCGAAAATTACCGATTCTCCCCTCGATCTGGAAAAAGCTGACGCTATTGTCTTACCCGGAGTCGGTTCTTTTGATCCTGCTGTCCGGCAAATTCGCAGCCGTCATCTAGAAAAACCGCTCAAAGCGGCGATCGCTAACGGTAAACCTTTTCTCGGTATCTGTCTCGGTTTACAAATTCTCTTTGACTCATCAGAGGAAGGACAAGAGGCGGGTTTAGGGGTTATTCCGGGGACAGTGCGCCGTTTTCGCTCGGAACCTGGCATTACCATTCCCCACATGGGTTGGAATCAATTAAACTTTACCCAGCCGGATCATGCTCTTTGGCAGGGATTACCCCCGCACCCTCACGTCTATTTTGTCCATTCCTATTATGTCGATCCCCTTGATAGTCATCTAACTGCTGCCACCGTCAGCCACGGCAGTCAAATGGTGACGGCAGCGATCGCTCGTGAGCGTTTGGTAGCGGTGCAGTTTCACCCGGAAAAATCCTCGACTAATGGCTTAAAAATTCTGGCTAACTTTGTTCAACAGGTGCAAAAATTAGCTTTAGTCTCCTAAATAAGCCTTTAAAACCCGCTCGTTTTTTTGGATTTCGCTGGGAATACCATCGGCTAAATTTGTCCCTTCTGCTAATACCCAAATGTGGTGACAAAGGGACATAATCACATCCATATTATGCTCGATAATTAAAAAGGTAATTCCCTGACGATTCCACTCGATAATATGGTCGTTGATTTGAGCGATTAAAGTGGGATTAACTCCGGCGGCCGGTTCATCTAATAAAATTAATTTTGGCTCGGTCATTAGCACTCGGCCAATCTCTAATAATTTACGCTGTCCTCCCGATAAAGCTCCCGCATAATCCTGCGCTTTCTCCCCTAGACCAATCGAATCTAATATGTCCAAAGCTTTGGCACGATTTTCCTGTTCCTGTTGGCGAATTTTTGCCCCCTGAAACCAGACTTTGAGAAAATTTTCTCCCGTTTGCCCCGGACTAGCTAAGAGCATATTTTCTAACACCGTTAATCGGGATAATACCCGTGCTACTTGAAAAGTTCTCACACATCCTTTCAGGGCAATTTGATAGGGAGGCAGCTGATGAATGGGCTGACCATCAAGAAAAACTTCTCCTTTATCTGGGCGAATAAAATTAGATAAAAGGTTAAAAAGTGTGGTTTTGCCGGCTCCATTTGGCCCGATTAACCCGGTGATGCTGCCCTGCGGCACATCCAAATAAGCATTATTGACGGCGCGAATGCCCCCAAAACTTTTCGATAATCCTTTGGCAGAAAGTAACATATATAAATTATGAATTATGAATTATGAATTATGAAGTGGGAAGTGTTTTCAGTGAAGAGTAATCGATGAACTGATAACTGATAACTGATAACTGATAACTGATAACTGAAATTATTTTCCCAAAGTTAACTCCTCTTTTTTGCCGAGGATACCCTGGGGTCGCCAGATCATTAAAACCATGAGCAGCAGACCGATAATCATAATCCGTAAAGCCCCTAATTGGCTATCATTAAAAATATCTAATTGGGGCAAAATAAAGCGAGTCAGGGAATCGTAAGCCCAGAAAATTACTGCTCCTAGTAAGGTGCCGGCATTGCTACCAGAGCCACCGAGAATGATAATAATCCAAGCGTTAAAAGTCAATAATGGTTCAAAATTAGTCGGGTAAATAGTGGTTAATTGCCATGCTAAAAAAGCCCCAGCTAAACCAGCGATCGCACCGCCTAACATCAAAGATTGTAACTTATACCAAAAGACATTTTTTCCTAAAGCCCGGGGAATTTCTTCATCTTCCCGAATCGCTTTGAGGATGCGTCCCCAAGGCGATCGCAAAAGTAATTCTAACCCAGTATAAACGAGAGCGAGGAGGACTAAAACTACCACCATCAGCCCCGCTTTGTAATTATAGTCATTCAGGGCAATTACGCCGTTTATATACAGAAAAAGCAGTATTATCGCCCCTAACGACCCCCAAAATATTAAAGCTCTCTTTTGCGTCGGTTGATAGCTTTTGCCGCTAATTTGCCCAGCTTCGCGCCATTGTCGTTGCAGATTGCGCCCCAATTGCCAGAGAGCAAAGATAGCAAGCAGGGTAAACAGGGCAATAATTAATAATTTGACGGGAAAACTGGGATTTATATCCAAAGGTAGGGGATAACGTTGTAGTCCGAAACTGCCTTTCGTTAACCAATCCTCGTTAAGCACCAGTAAACGAATTAACTCAGATACCCCGATGGTGACAATTGCTAGATAATCGGCTCTTAATCTCAGGGTGGAAAAACCGATGGCCAATCCCAACAATGCCCCTAGGAGTGCCCCGACAATGGCGGCAAAAATCATCGGTACACCCTGTAAAGTTAATAAAACCGTTGCATAAGCCCCTAAAGTGGCAAAAGCAACGTGACCAAAGTTAATTAAGCCAGTAAATCCCCATTGTAGATTTAAACCGAGGGCAAAAATCGCATAAATACCCGCAAAAATTGTCAATAAAACCAAATAATCTGTCATGTTAAGTCAAAAGTAAAAAAGGGGTTGGGGGAGTGGGAAGTGGGGAGAGGAGGAGAAAAAGCTGAAAACTCACATCTGATTACTGATCACTGAAAAGGCTGATTGCTAACTGCTAGTATAATATCAGTTACAACGGCCTCTGTAGCTTGATGGACAATTGTGACGAGCGGAGGGTGCTAGGCTATCAATACTGAAAAAACCTTGTCCTGTTAATTTCTATGCCTCTTTTGATTCTAATTGCCGATGATGACCCCGGTATCCGCCTAGCGGTCAAAGACTATTTAGAATTAGCAGGTTATAGTGTGGTGGCGGCGAGTAATGGTTTGGAAGCTTTGAATTTATTGGATACCTATCATCCCCATCTTTTGGTATCGGATATCAAAATGCCGCGTTTAGACGGCTATTCTTTGGTGACTAAGGTGCGGCAACAGCCAGAATTTAGGTTATTACCGGTAATTTTTTTAACTGAAAGAGGGTCAACAGAGGAAAGAATTCGCGGTTATCAAGTGGGTTGTGATATCTATCTTCCTAAACCTTTTGAGATGGAGGAATTAAAAGCAGTTATTCGCAATCTTTTAGAGCGATCGCAAATGGTGCAAAGTGAACGTCAATATCAGAAATTAAAACCAGAAGAAAGCCCCAAAACTAGGGATGTTTTAACTTCTTCTTTACAGGACGATTTTAAGTTAACTAATCGCGAGCGGGAAGTGTTAGAACATTTAGCCCGGGGACTTTCTAACAGTGAAATTGGGCAAAAACTGCATCTTAGTTCTCGCACGATCGAGAAATATGTTAGTAGTTTACTCAGAAAAACAACTACTAACAATCGGGCCGAATTGGTGCGTTTTTCCCTCGAACATAGACTAATCGATTAGCTGAAATAAAAAACTTAAATTTTGTTTTTTACTTCCTCCAAAAGACTGCCACAGGAGTCTAAAAGTAGCTCGATTACGCGTTCAAAACCTTCACGACCACCGTAGTAGGGATCGGGAACTTCTTTTTCTGGGTGATAACGAGCATAGTCACACATTAACTTGACCTTTTCTTGATATTTTCCTGTCCGATCTAGGGATAAAATATCTTGATAATTGGCTTTATCCATGGCTAAGATTAGATCAAAATTCTCGAAATCCTCGCGGGTAAATTGTCTAGCTGTACCTTGCAGAGGAATACCGCGTTTTTTGGCCGCCGTATTCATGCGAGAATCGGGAGGAGAACCGATATGATAACCGGCAGTTCCCGCGGAATCACAGAGGATTTTATTGCCTAATCCTTCTTGTTCAATCAGATAAGTCATGATATTCTCGGCAGCGGGAGAACGACAGATATTTCCTAAACAGACGAAGAGTAGTTTATAGGGCATAAATTGACCGGTAGAATCATCACTAAATTGCCAATTATAGGGCATTTTTAACATCCCGATAAAGATTTATCCTCAAAAAACTCCTCGCTGTCCATTAACCTAATTTTGGCTAATCCCAAGCTTTCTAAATGATCTTGCCACCCTTGGGGGGTATCTTCGATCGCTAATAATCCTAATACCCTAGCTACGTCTGCTACCCAGGGTAGGGTATGAATTCTATAACCCTGCCAGTTTACCTCTAAGGATAACCAAGCGGGAATCTCTTGGGGGTTAAATTGTTGGGAGGCAAGATAATCAGCTTGAAAGCAGTAAATCCGAGGTGGTTTTTGACTCTCTAACAAGGTTAAACACTCCTTCTAATCTGGACATTAATCTCTTTCCTCATATTTTAGAGGAACCTCAGCATAATTTCTGTTAAATATGAACTTCTCCTGTCAAGAAATGGTTAAAAAACAACTGATAACTAGGCCGAGTTTACCCAAGTAAATTTACTCTTAATTCTCCCCTAAGCGAGGACGAATAATTAAATAAATTGCCGGACCGATTAGAGGTAATAGGGAAATTACCGGCAACAGGAAAGGATTTTTTAATCCCCGTCGGGTTAGATCATCTTGCAGCAAAATTGGACATAATAGGGTTAAAAGACAGAAATCTAAACTCATAACATGAATAAAACGGCTAGTTTGCCACTGATACCAAAAATCAGACCAATTGCCGTTAATTAATCCGTAAGCGATTAAAATTGCCGCAGTAATTAGGGCAATTACTCCTAACCAAGGTGAGTCTAAAAGTTTAATGACCAGATTTTTTTTACCAGTAAAATTGCTGTTGGGTTGACGGAGAGTTAGATAGGGTAAAATAGCGAAAGCACCCACGGCAAAGGAGGCAAAAGTAAAGGGCCAAGCGATGATCTTTTGGTCACGACCATCGATAATTAAAAGGCTAGTGTAGATCAGTGGCCAAACTCCCATCAGGTTAAAAAGAGCGATAATTAACGGGTTGATATATTGCCATTTCCCAGTGGAAAGATCGATAATTAAATTCACTGTATCTGGTTGATCGGGGGGTGCTAGTAAAAAAGCGTATAATCCGAAGCCTAACCAAAGTAACCCGAGAATAATTTTTGTTAACATGGGAGTAGATAATTAGGTTAATTGAGTAATGGGGGTTTCAGCAGAAATTTTAGTACAAAAGTGATCAAAAGATCAAGCAATATTACCTAATCAATGATCGCTAATTTTTAGGGAAGACGACGGGGATTCATGGTTTCTGCTGGGTTAGTTTCTGCACTTTGAGAGTGGAGTAACCGAGTTTGTTCGAGGATAGTTTCTAAGTCTTCATCTGAGAATTCTTCTACATAGTTTAATTTCACTTCTTCTAGGAAGATAATTAATAACATCTCGATTCTTTCTAGACTGTGACGGGATTGTAATTCCCCGGCGAGAGATTGCCCGAAACGTTGGACTAATTGCTGCAATAAACGCTCAAAAACTTCGTCTTCCTGGGTAATCTTTTCCGCTATATTAACAAAGGATTGATACAATTGACTAGATAGACGATTACTCAAGTCAGTTTTTAACCCTTTCATTCCGGGTAATCGCAATAAGCTCTGATAAGCGGGAGTTTGACTGAGAATTTTCTCGATATTGTATTTAATTAAAGCTTCTGCTTCCGGTTTAACTTGCGGTAAAACCTTGTCAACGGTACTATTAACTAATAACCGAAAAATTTCGACAATTTCATTAGTATCATTGAGATTATTATATCCACCATTGAGAGATTTATCGAGAAATTTCTCCACTTGTCCCCGTCGAATATATTCCTGAATTTTATTAATAATTCTCAGGACAATTATCTCAGTAATATCCTTAGAAATTAGCGCAACTAAGCCTTTAACTGCCTGTTCTTTAATCAACCTTAAGTTAATAATTTTAACTTGATCTAGGCGAATAACAGTAGGAATAAATCGCAACCATCTCCAGATAGGAATAAACAGAAAAATATCGTACCATCGCCATAACATAGCCTCGCGCCAACGCAGACCTTTATGAGTGCGAGCAATCCACCAAGTTCTCAGCATAAATTCCCAGAAAAAGATGGTTCCAAAGAAAAAATCGATCGCCTCAAAGTTATCTATCGGTCTCCCATCTTCTCCCAGGGGACGAAAATAATTAGTTTCTATTAAAGGTTGAATTTCTTGATTAAAAAATTTCAACTCTTTTTCCCAGCCATTTTGAATGAGATAATCCCAAGTCCAAAACTTCTGAAAGGCTGCTTTTGCAGAAACATTTTCTGTTTTAAAAACCCGCAAGCGCATTTTATTTTTAATCTTCTCTAAAGTCCCAGTTTTCTCCGCCGAGGCAAAGGGATTATTATCGATCATATTGACACTTTTTTGGCGCAAATTGTCTAAAATTTTCTCGATCTCTTGGCGATATTCTTGCAGATTAAACTCTGGGTTAAAGAGCTTTTGATTAATCAGTTGATTAAGTTTATTAACCGTCTCTAAATATTCACTGGTACTGCGATAGGGTTTAATCCCTTTCACCACATCATACTTAGCGATTCCTTTAACAAAGGGAATTTCTAGGGGTTTGTCGGGAGGTATTTGCAATTCTTGAAAGGCAATCGGCCCGAGTTTTATTGGTTCATTAAATCTTAATAAGGTTATTTGCAAGCGTCCCTGTAACCAAAAATCTCGCAGGGGAATATAGGTTAAATCGAAAATAACCAGAATATAATTACATAACACCAATAGGGCCATGCAAGTCTCAAAGAGATTGCGCGGGGAAAAACGACGGTTTCTGCTCACGGGGTTTTTAGTCAAAGTCATTAGCCTAGAAAGCACACTTTGACCATGGTAAACCGAAACGCCTAATTTTTGGGACCCAAAGCGATAGAAGTAGTTAAAAAAGAGCGGTTAAACTTGGTTCTGCCTCAGTAATTAATAGATGTAGTCTTCTATTCTGTAATAGCATCCTAGCAGATTCAGTTAAGTAGTTAAGTAGCTGGTTATAATTAAATTAAAAATGGATTTTAGGTTCGATCCCCCCTGCCCCCCTTGATAAGCTATCCATTAGTCACATCTTTCTTAACATAAAATTTGACAAAAAGAGAAAAGTGTGCCAGATGGCTCAAGGGGGTTCTATGGGGGAACTAATTTGATGAGATAGTTTCCA
>NZ_JACJSW010000226.1:0-8436 GCF_014698375.1 Microcystis flos-aquae FACHB-1344
TATCATAAGCAACGGATAAAAGTAGCTAGGCTTCATCTTAAAGTATCAAGACAACGTAAAGACAAAGCAATTAAAGACGCTTTGGCGTTAGTCCAGTCTAATGATCTGGTAGTCTATGAAGCTTTAAAGGTAAGAAACTTAGTCAAAAACCGTAAGCTTGCCAAGTCGATTTCTGATGCTTCTTGGTATCAATTCACTGAATGGTTTGAATTTTTTGCCAAGATTTATCGGATTGTTTGTGTTGCTGTTCCTCCCCATTTCACGACTCAAGATTGTTCAGTTTGTGGTACGAGAGTTCAAAAAACCTTAAGCACTAGAACTCATCAATGTCCTAACTGTAAAACAATCTTAGATAGGGATCATAATGCAGCAATAAATATTCTTAAAAAAGGGTTACAATATTTGGGAAATCATCTCAACGGTACTGTTGGGCAAACAGAAACCGACCCAAACGCCTTGGGAGAGTCCGACCTCTGGATTTTCAGTGGAGACATTGAGAATCTAAGTTGTCTCGTTGAACAAGGAATTTCTAACAGCGATGTGGAAAGAATCCCCCGTCACAGCGTAGCTTGACGGTGGGAGTATGTTAATCCTAAGTATTTTTATTGTCTATGGCCTGTCATTTATCCCTCAATCAACTAGCTCAATTATTGTCCTTACAAGATAATGGTGACATAAGTTTTAGTCCTGATAGTTTAGTATCTGGCATTAATACTGATAGCCGTAGTATTGAGTCAGGACAAGCATTTTTGGCCTTAAAAGGTGATAATTTTAATGGTCATGATTTTATCGATATGGCTATCGAAAAAGGAGCGGCGACATTGATTGTCGATCAGCCAGTTTCGGTAAATTACTCTAGTAATATTCCTGTATTCCTGGTCCAGAATACCCTAGAAACCTATCAGCAATTAGCCCATTGGTGGCGGAATCAATTTACTATACCCGTGATTGCTATTACAGGATCGGTGGGGAAAACCACGACTAAAGAATTAATCGCTTCGGTATTAGCAACCCGGGGAAAGGTACATAAAACCCTAGCTAATTATAACAATGAGATCGGAGTGCCGAAAACTCTCCTCGAACTGGATGAAACTCACGATAGTGCCGTAATCGAGATGGGAATGCGGGGACGGGGAGAAATTGCCCTGCTCGCTCAAATCACCCAACCGACGATCGCAGTGATTACTAATGTGGGAACCGCTCACATCGGTCGTTTAGGGTCGGAAGCAGCGATCGCAGAGGCGAAATGCGAGTTATTGGCCGAGTCTCCTTCTAGTAGTATAGCTGTTCTTAACTACGATCACCCTTTACTTACCGAAACAGCTAAACGGGTATGGCAGGGGGAAACAATTACCTATGGCTTCTCTGGCGGCGATATAGTCGGGGAATTACTGGATTTAACTACTTTACGAGTAAATGGACTAGATTTTAACTTACCTTTATCCGGTCGTCATCATGCTTTAAATTTTATGGCGGCCTTGGCCGTAGCGAAAATTTTAGGCATCGATTGGACTTCTTTGCAAGAGGGAATTAAAGTTAATTTACCCAGTGGTCGGGCCAAACGTTACCAATTAGAGCCAGATATCCTACTCCTCGATGAAACCTATAACGCGGGTCTAGAATCAATGTTAGCGGCCTTGGATTTACTGAAAGCTACTCCCGGTCAGCGTCATATTGCTGTTTTAGGCACGATGAAGGAGTTAGGGTCTTTTTCGGAGCAATTACATCGCCAAGTGGGTGAGAGGGTGCAAAAACTAGGTATAGATCGCTTGTTTGTCTTGGTAGATGACCCAGAAGCTAAGTTTATTGCTGAGTCCGCTACTGGGGTCGCTTGCGAATGTTTTCAAACTCACGCAGATTTAATTAATCGTTTAAAGAAAGTGATCGATTCTGGCGATCGCATTTTATGTAAAGCTTCCCATTCCGTCGGTTTAAATCGCGTGGTGGAGGAGTTAATCAGTGATATTAGGAGTTAGGAGATATATGTTAGATAATAGAGCATTTTTTAGGAAGAATGGCCTACTAAAAACTGTTTTTTCAGCGATTTTAGTCCTAGTTTTCTTTTTTTCGGCCGCTCAAGTCTCTTTTGCCCAACAATCGAGACGACTGGAGACTTATCTCCCGGATCTCAGTGGTTTAGCTTGGGTAGAAGCGGATATTTTTCTAGGGGTTCACGATGCCAAAAATAAGGGCAAAAATAGTGATCCATCTCAACCAAGGCTGAGTCTTTTACAGCTGCCTACAGAGGAAAAACCGCTATTATGGCAGGTTTTAAGGGTAGATTGGCCAAATCCAGAGGGATTGAGTAACGATCTCGAAAGTATTACTTCTATCCCAGAAACTAATTTATTTTTGTTGGCTGAAAGTGGCGAGAAAAAACCTTTTCAAAGACTATTTTTAGTAGCATATAACCAGCAAAAAGTCAAGATAGTTGAGCAAATAAATTGGCCGATCGCGGTGGACAATGTAGAGGCGATCGCTGTTAGTCGGCAAGGCGATCGTTATCTATTTATCTACGCAGAACGGGCCGATAGTCAAGAGAGTACAAAGATTCGCTGGACGGATATCTCGTTCAATCCCTTAAAATTCGGGGAATTTCAGTCGGTAACTTTTCGGAGTCCTTTTGGTAGTGGTAAAAATATTCGCCCCATCTCCGATTTAGCCGTAGATAAGCAAGGTAATATCTACATAGCTTCCGCTTACGATCCAGATAATGCGGGAGTGTTTAGAAGTGCTGTTTACCGTATCGGTCAAGTTACAGCCGATAATAGCCTAATTATTGCCCCTAATCCCCAAAAAATTGCAGAAATCGACGGCTCCAAAGTGGAAGCGGTGACCACCAGAGAATCTCCTAGAGGTAAAATAGAAGTCTTTATCGGTACAGATGACGAGAATTATGGCGGTTTTATGCGACCTTTGCTCTTAGATAATTAGCTAAGTTGTTCGTAATTTAAATTGCTTGTTGAGACGAGGCAAGAGGCAAGAGGCAAAACCCCTCCTTGCCCCCCCGATGTCGGGGGGGTTGGGGGGGCGGGGGAGGTTCGGCTAATCTAAGAATAAGCGGTTTAAATACGTCTTAGTTTATCAGACTTTGCTGATAGCATATCTCGAAAAGAACGCCAGCCTAAGTCTGATATAGCACGGGATAGTTGACGATTTTTAACCATTGCCGATGTGTTTAAATCCTCTAAAACTATCGTTTGATTTTCACGAAAAATCTAGTGGATAGTTTCTGCAAGAAATCAGTGCGAGTGTCTTTAATCTTTGCGTGGATTTTAGCCACTCGTTTTCTTGTTTTTTCCCGTCGTTTACTTCCTTTCTGTTTTCTAGAAAGGTTTCTCTGTGCTTTTTTAAGCCGTTTTAGTCGTTTCTTTAACGGTTTTGGTGCGCTTATCTTTTCCCCTGTTGAGAGAGTAGCAAAAGTAGCAATCCCTAGATCAATTCCTACTGACTCCCCATTGTTAGGAAGTGTTTCAGGTTGAATCTCAACCACAAAACTAAGAAAGTATCGATCTGCTGCGTCTTTAATCACGGTGACTCTAGAAGGTTTAGAGGGTAATGGACGGCTCCAAATGACTTTTAAATCACCGATTTTTACTAAAGTAACGTGGTGTTGATTGACGGTGAAGCCATTATCGGTAAATCTTGCTGATTGTTTAGATTTACGTTTTTTAAATTTAGGAGGTTTGACTTTCTTCCCTTTTCTTTCTCCTTGACAAGATGCAAAAAAGTTAGAATAGGCTGTCTCTAAATCTCTCAAATACTGTTGTAAAAGAATAGAATAAACCTCAGTTAAACAGTTTTTTTATGTTGTCTTTTTAATCTTAGTTAGTCTCTTAGATAACTCAGTATATTTAGGCTTTTTCTCTCCTTGTCGATAGAGTTATTGGCAGTGAGCTAAGGTATTGTTCCAGACAACACGCACACACCCGAACAATTGAGACAAAAGCCTTTTTTGTTGGTTTGTTGGGTAAATGCGGTATTGATACCTTGCTTTCATTGGGTTAAAATGAGTGGGTCTGCACTCTATAATCAGTGAGCAGTAATCAGTAAACAGTAATCAGTGAGCAGTAATCAGTGAGCAGTAAACAGTAAAAAGACAGTAGGAAAATTCTATTTAATACTGCACACTTAAAAACTCACATCTGATAACTGATAACTTACCCACTGATAACTGATAACTGATAACTGATAACTGAGAGGTGCGCCATTGGAAGTTCTCAAGTGCTATATTAGGGATCAAGAAAAGCCGTCCTAATAAGGACGGGGTTTTAAACCCAAATTTTCGATAATAGCATTCATACTCATTATTTTTCTACCATCATTCCCCCCTATCCTCTCTGGTATTATCCCTATGCTTGATGCAGTCATAATTTTACTATTCGTCTTCGCTATTGCCAGTATTGGCTATAGTGGTGTGGACTTGCTGCCGGTTACTGTCCAGTCGCAAATCAGCAATATTGAAGCGTTACGCTGGTTATCGGCGGGTTTTGCCTCAATTATTGGTTTAGCCCTTGGTTTAGTTGCCCAAACTACCTATCGTCGTCTAGAAACCCAAGTAAGACAAACTCCGATCGAAGTTATTTTAACCCGTTCGGTCGGTCTAGTTATCGGTTTGTTGATTGCTAATCTGATCTTAGCTCCGATTTTCTTCCTACCGATTCCCAGAGAATTCTCGTTTATTAAGCCGATAATCGCCATTTTAGGCAGTATTATGTTTTCCTATCTGGGGGTTAGTTTAGCTGATACCCACGGTCGGACTTTTTTGCGTCTGATTAACCCCAATAGTATGGAATCAATTTTAGTGGCAGAAGGAACCCTGCAAGCGGCCGCCACCAAAGTTGTTGACACCAGTTGTATTATCGATGGTCGTATCGAACAATTGTTAGACACGGGATTTATCGAAGGACAGATTCTCATTCCCCAATTTATCCTTCAGGAATTACAACAGTTAGCGGATGGCAGTAACGACCAAAAACGAGTCAGAGGAAGACGAGGACTAGATATCTTAAACCGGATGCAGCAAGAACTCCCCGATCGCATTGTCATTCATCCCGCCGATTATGACGATATTAGCACCGTAGATGCTAAATTAGTCCATCTTGCCCAAGAAATTAACGCCACCTTGCTCACTAACGATTATAATCTCAGTAAAGTGGCCAATCTGCAAAAAGTCACCATCTTGAATGTCAACGATCTCGCCCAAGCAGTACGTCCGATCTACTTGCCCGGGGATACGTTGGATCTGAAAATTCTCAAAGCAGGAAAAGAACCCACCCAAGGCATCGGTTATCTAGAAGATGGCACGATGGTAGTGGTAGAAGAAGGAAAAGATTATCTAGGGGGAGAATTGCGGGTAGTGGTGACATCTGCACTGCAAACCTCGGCCGGACGGATGATTTTTGCTAAACCCCAAAATTCCCTAATTGCCTAAAGGTAATAAAACCCAAAAAAGCCTCAAATACAGAGCCAGAGGGGATTGTATTTGAGGAATTTCATTTTTTAAGGGAAGTTAAGTCACTAACCGAACTATCTAGCCAATTTATATCTAAATTAGGCCGGTTTATTGATTACAGCCATGGACTGACGAGCAAAACCGAAATAACTATCCCAGAATTGTTTCTGACTATCGAGGGCAACTTTGGTGGCGGTTTCTTGGGCGGTTAGGTAGGATTTCACCCATTCTTGTTGATATTCGAGGGATTTAACCAAAGTTTCTGGAAACTCAAACACTGGTGTAGTCGAGGGAACACCATTACCCCAAGCGGACAGAAGCATTTTCTGCCATTCGGCTAGGTATTTTTGGTATTCTTCAAGATAATTGGTGTTCATAGAAGTCAAACCGCTAACTAGCCCATCTGGACGGAGATGGTGAGAAAGTGGGGCGGTGTTGCCACCTTCTCGAAAGCAAAACCGGTGCCGAGATAAAATATAATATTCTATCCCTTCCTTAATATTATAACCTGAGTCTGCGACCAGCCCCAATCTTCATGCGATCGCCGTCAGCCCAGCCTATTTTTTTGGTGACTGGGAACTGACGCTAAAATAGTCCTACTCTAGCCATTTTCTCCCAACTATGATCGATCGCCCTATTCATGTAATTGGTGGAGGATTAGCGGGGACTGAGGCGGCGTGGCAGATAGCCCAAGCAGGTATTCCCGTGATCCTGTACGAAATGCGCCCAATTCGCTCTAGTCCCGCCCACCATAGCCAATTTTTAGCCGAATTAGTCTGTAGTAACTCCTTTGGTGCCATGGCGGTGGATCGCGCTACTGGGTTACTCCATGAAGAATTACGACGCTTAAATTCTCTAGTTATTGCCCAGGCCGATCAGCATAGTGTCCCCGCAGGAGGGGCTTTAGCGGTCGATCGAGGGGTCTTTAGTCGAAATTTGACGGAAATCTTGGCTAACCACCCTCTAGTCACCTTAAAACGTCAGGAGATCACGGAAATTCCCCGGGATGGTATCGTCGTTTTAACCACTGGACCGTTAACCAGTGCTGCTTTGGCCGCAGATCTGCAAAATTTCGCCGGCCTGGACTATCTGAGCTTTTTTGATGCCGCTAGTCCGATTATTCTAGGGGAATCGATCGATCGATCGATCGCTTTTCTGGCCTCCCGTTACGATAAAGGTGAGGCCGCCTATCTCAATTGTCCCATGGATCGGGAACAATACCTGCACTTCTGGCAAGAACTAAAACAGGCAGAACAGGCAGAATTAAAGGATTTTGAGCGAGAAAATGCCAAATTTTTCGAGGCTTGTCTGCCGATCGAAGAATTAGCCAGTCGGGGAGAGGATACCATGCGTTTTGGTCCCCTGAAACCGGTGGGATTAGCGGATCCCAGATATCCGGATCAACGTCCCTACGCAGTTATACAGTTGCGAATGGAAGATAAAGCGGGGCAATTGTGGAATATGGTGGGATTTCAAACTAATTTAAAATGGGGTGAACAAACACGAGTTTTCCGTCTGATTCCGGGGTTAGAAAAGGCCGAATTTGTCCGCATGGGGGTGATGCACAAAAACACCTTTATCAATTCTCCCCAGTTATTATCCTCCAGTCTCCAGTTTAAATCGCGACCGACGCTATTAGCGGCAGGACAGTTAATCGGCACGGAAGGCTATACGGCTGCGGCTGCTGGGGGATGGTTAGCGGGAACTAATGCCGCTCGTTTAGCTTTAGGATTAGAAACGGTGACATTGCCAACCACAACGATGATGGGGTCATTATTTGAGTTTATCAGCAGTGCCGAACCGAAACATTTTCAACCGATGCCGCCAAATTTTGGCATTTTGCCGAATTTTACCAGAAAAATCCGCAATAAACGGGAACGTTACGGTCAATATGCCGATCGCTCTTTGCAGGATTTAGAAGCATGGATGAATCAGTTAAAAACTCCCTGTCTCGTCTAACTGTCAATCGCTAAATCGATCGCCCATAATAGAGAAGGAACCTATTTCTTTCTCTATCGCTATGCCAAACCCCGATTTTTTCCCTCCCCAATCCTACAGTCAAGAGGATGTGCAGGAAATTCTCTATTTGGCTATCTCCCGTCAAGGGGATAAGGGAGAAATTACCCGTCAACAGTTGTTAGAAATTGCCGACGATTTAGCTATTGAAGTTAAAGACTTAGAAGCGGCGGAAAATGACTGGCAAGAGTCAAAAATGGTCAGTTATAAGCGGCAAGAATTCGATCGCTTTCGTCGTGAGGAGCTAAAACATAAAACCGTTCGCTATCTGATTATTAATAGTTTTTTTGTTACCATTAACTTAATTAGTGCTGGAACAATTTCTTGGGCAATTTATATCTTTTTGCTGATGGGTTTACCTCTTTCTCTCTCGGCTTGGAAAACTTTTCAAAATCAAGGAATTGCCTACGAAGAGGCATTTAAACGCTGGAAAATTAAGGAGGAAATGAAAGAGTCTTTTGGCAATCTTTGGACACAAATTAAAAAGTTTTTACAGTTTTAAGTACCTAGTCAAAAACAAATTCAACTATAGAGAATAGGGAATAGGGAACAGATGGTAGGGTGGATTAGCGAAGCGTAATCCACCGTCTGCAATAAACTGAAACAACTATAGTGATTTCAAATAAGTCCGATACACTCTGGATCGATGAAACCTTTATTCTATTTGGTATTGATAAGTAGCTGGTTATAATTAAATTAAAAATGGATTTTAGGTTCTATACCCCCTGCCCCCCTTAATAAGGGGGGTGCCGATCCCCCCTTAGTCCCCCCTTTAATCCCCCCTTGATAAGGGGGGTGTCTGACAACTTTTAACACCTACCTACTTATTCTCAATCTTAATTGAAATGACTATAAAATAGAAAAAACTCACCCTCAGCGATCACGGCGATGGCAGAAGAAACGGCGAAAATCAAGCTTTATCGGAAAACCTATCAACTTCCCCAACTAAATCGCCCCGATTTATT
>NZ_JACJSW010000227.1:0-49489 GCF_014698375.1 Microcystis flos-aquae FACHB-1344
CCACTCAATTAGTTCGTGAAAACCAAACGATTGTGGTTGAGAATTTAGCCATCAAGAATATGGTCAAAAACCCGAAATTATCTCAGGCAATATCTGATGTAAGCTGGGGAGAAATTACCCGACAATTAGCCTATAAATGCCGTTGGTATGGGAGAAATTACATCGAAATAGATAGATGGTTTCCTAGCTCTAAAAGATGTAGTAATTGCGGGTATATTGCTGAAAAAATGCCGTTAAATGTTCGAGAGTGGGACTGTCCAGACTGTGGGACTCACCATGACCGAGATATTAACGCTAGTAAAAATATTTTGGCCGCAGGGCTTGCGGTGTCAGTCTGTAGAGCGACCATAAGACCAGAACAGAGTAAATCTGTTAAGGCAGGTGCGGAACCCCGCAAGGGAAAGAAGCAGAAACCCAAATCGTGAGGTTTGGGAATCGCCGTCCGTTTTACGGCGGCGAGGATGTCAATCCACAATACCCTCGATCGAGCTTAGGGTAACATCTCGGGCTTATTGAACTTAACTAGCGATAGATTCGAGAATTTATTAGCCCCATCAAAACAAAAAACCCTGATTTTACCTCGATTTTACCCGCTCTACCGCCCTAGCCCGACAAATAATTTCTCGCACAGATAAGAATTATTCTCAATAGCTGTACAATAGGAAAAGACAACTTTACCAAGAATCGAGCAATGAACGATAAAATAACTCGGAGAGTCTTTCTAGGCGCGGGAACAGCCACCTTAGCGTTAGCAGTGGGTCAATTAGGGAAAATAAACGAAGTTTCCGCCCAAACTAAACAATTAAACCTCTATTCCTCCCGTCACTACAACACCGACCGACGATTGTATGACAACTTCACCCGACAAACGGGAATAAAAATTAACCTCGTGGAAGGGGAAGCGGATCCATTAATCGAACGGATTAAAAGCGAAGGCAGCAATAGTCCTGCCGATATACTCCTGACGGTAGATGCGGGGAGACTATGGCGCGCCGACCAACAGGGAATTTTTGCCCCCGTCAATTCCCGCATTCTTACCCAAAGAATTCCCGCTCATTTGCGTCACCCCAAAGGTCACTGGTTTGGGTTTAGTAAACGCTTGCGGGTAATTATGTACAACAAAGACAGAGTTAACCCCAGAGAAATCGATTCCTATGCAGATTTAACCAATCCCAAATGGAAAGGAAAAGTCGTCACCCGGTCATCCAGTAACATCTATAGTCAATCTTTTACCGCTTGGTTAATCGACATCCAAGGGGAAGCGGCCGCAGAAAAATGGTGTCGAGGATTAGTGGCTAATTTTGCCCGTCCACCCCAGGGTAATGATAAGGCACAAATCGAAGCTGTAGCCGCAGGAATTGCCGATTTAGCCCTAGCTAACACCTATTACTTAGCGGGGTATGCCGAAGAAAAAGACCCCGCTAAACGGGCAATTTATGACCAAGTAAGCGTAATTTTCCCCGACCAAGCAGGCCGCGGCACTCACGTTAATATTAGCGGTGGTGGTTTAATTAAAACTGCCCCCAATCGAGAATCGGCCATTAAATTTTTAGAATATCTTTCTAGCAATGAAGCACAGAACTTTTTTGCTAAGGGTAATCGAGAATATCCCGTCGTTCCAGGGGTTGCTTTAGACCCTTTCCTAGCAAAACT
This sequence comes from Microcystis flos-aquae FACHB-1344, assembly GCF_014698375.1. Taxonomy (NCBI): domain Bacteria; kingdom Bacillati; phylum Cyanobacteriota; class Cyanophyceae; order Chroococcales; family Microcystaceae; genus Microcystis; species Microcystis flos-aquae. Next base: position 1,654 of record NZ_JACJSW010000227.1, read on the forward strand.
CGGACGCGGGAAAGAAGATACAGTTAGCGTGGCTAATTATGGTCCTAATTTAGCCAAAGCGGTACAGGTAATGAATCGCGCTGGTTGGAAATAAGTTATCAGTTATCAGTTATCAGTTATCAGTTAAGGCAATTGAAATAAAACCGAGAGATTATTAGCTGGCATAGGAATTACTTCTAACAATTGTAAACCTCGATCGCTCGCTGCTTGCACCACATCTTCTAAATTCCTAACTCCCCAAGTAGAGTTTTGAGAACGGAGAGAAAAATCAAAGCTTTCGTTACTAGGAGAAGTATGTTTTCCCTGCAGTTTATAGGGACCATAAAGATAGAGAATTCCCCCCGAACCGAGAATGCGACTCGCTCCTGCCATTAACGCTAAACAAGCGGACCAAGGGGCGATATGAATCATGTTAATATTAACAATCGCATTAATAACGATATTTTCCGTCTCTACCGCCCAAACTGACTGATGAACATCGATAAATAGGGGGCGATCGAGATTAGAACTAGGACAATAATCGCACCAACTGCGAATACTATCTAGAGCCAGAGGGTTACAATCCGAGGGAATCCAACGACAAGGAGCAAGACGAGGAGCAAAAAAAACAGCGTGTTCACCCGTGCCGCTAGATATTTCTAGGATATTCCCAGTCTTCGGTAAAAATTGGCTGAGAACTTCTAAAATCGGCTGACGATTGCGTTCTGTTGCCGGAGCATATTGACGTAAATCAGACATAACTAGGGTTTGCGGCAAAAAGTTGGTTGGTGGGGTTAGGAGTCGGTCGTCAGGCGTTGGTCGTCAGGCGTCAGTCCTGATGAAAAAATTTTCACCACCACAGATGAAAGAGGTTTCCTTCCCTACACCCCACACCCCACACCCTACACCCTCTTTCCAGTCAGGAGGATTATTTTTATTTATTCTCCCTTCTCCCCATCCTACTCTGCAATAACTACTGGCAGCCAGAAATACGTTGGGTTCATATCATACTTTGTGCTTTTTGTCAAAAAAACTTTTTTTTTGCAATAAAACTACACAAAAAAAAGATCATCGTTGTTGGTGAAATTGACTAATTTACCCGTCCTAATTAGGATAACCTTCTAGGTTTGGTGAGGGTTTCAACCATTGCTGCCTAAAAAAGCACAGAATATCCCATTATGAAATTCAGTAAAATCGCTGTAACCATTGTAACATCGTTGTTAAATAAAAATCTTTCTCAATTAATTTTTAAGAATTTGTAAATATTGCGGAATGTTAATTTAAATATTCTCAAGTTTTTGGAGTCAATAAATAATTTTTGCTTATCTTTGGCGAACATTGGGTTAGGAGTCAGTATTCTCCGAGTCAGCTTTTTTCTCCCTTCTCCCTGCTCCCTGCTCCCCTCTCCCTGCTCCAGAAAAATATTAAGTTTTGTTAAGAAGTTAGTGACAAAAGACCAGCTTTAATCTCTATTATCGTAGTAAGTGGCTTTTGACCCGAATCAAGCCGGTCAAGATAAATAGTAACTTTTGCCCATCATCAAACAACGATTGTCAGTCTAACTAAAACAGTCGCTGTGGCCATGCCCTCGTGATCAATTCCTATGTCAACCCTGGTTATTGTCGAATCCCCCACCAAAGCTCGGACGATCAGCAATTATCTGCCTAGCGGCTATCGAGTCCAAGCCTCCATGGGCCACATCCGCGATCTGCCCGCCTCCGCCGAAGAAATTCCCCCCGCCCACAAAGACAAATCCTGGGCCAATTTAGGCGTGGATGTGGAGAACGATTTCGATCCCCTCTACGTCGTCCCCAAAACCAAAAGTAAAGTCGTCAAAGAATTAAAAGAAGCCCTCAAAGGGGCCAGCGAACTGATCCTCGCCACCGACGAAGATCGGGAAGGCGAAAGCATCAGTTGGCATCTCTTGCAGGTACTCAACCCGAAAATACCCACCAAAAGGATGGTATTTCACGAAATCACCAAAGAGGCAATCCAAGCCGCCCTCAAAAATTGTCGCTCCATCGACGAAAATTTAGTTCACGCCCAAGAAACCCGCCGCATACTCGATCGCCTCTACGGTTATACCCTCTCCCCCCTACTCTGGAAAAAAATCTCCAAAGGGTTATCCGCCGGCCGCGTGCAATCCGTGGCGGTACGTCTGCTCGTACAACGGGAACGAGAACGACGGGCCTTTAAAACCGCCAATTATTGGGACCTGAAAGCCACCCTCGAAAAGGACAAAAATCAATTCGAGTCGAAATTAGTCACCTTAAACGGTCAAAAAGTGGCAAATGGGAGCGATTTCGATGCCGACACCGGCAGACTGCTCCCCGGTCGCCAGGTGACACTTTTGGATCAAGCCACCGCCGCCGCCTTAAAAGAACGCATCCAAGACAAAATCTGGCGCGTTAGCCACACCGAAGAAAAACCCACCACTCGCAAACCTTCCCCCCCCTTCACCACCTCCACCCTGCAGCAAGAGGCTAACCGGAAACTGGGCATATCCGCCCGCGACACCATGCGAATCGCCCAAAATCTCTACGAACAGGGCTACATTACCTATATGCGAACCGATTCCGTCCATCTTTCCGATCAGGCCATCACCGCCGCCCGCAATTGTGTAGAACAAATGTACGGAAAAAATTACCTCAGTCCCCAACCCCGGCAGTACACCACCAAAAGCAAAGGCGCACAGGAAGCACACGAAGCCATCCGGCCCGCCGGTAGTAGCTTTCGCCTGCCCCGGGAAACCGGCCTGAGCGGACTAGAATTCGCCCTCTACGACCTAATCTGGAAACGTACCGTCGCCTCACAGATGGCCGATGCCCGCATTACCCAGATCGCCGTCAATATTCAGGTAGAAAATGCCGGATTTCGCTCCTCCGGCAAAAGAATCGACTTCCCCGGCTTTTTCCGCGCCTATGTGGAAGGTTCCGACGATCCCGAAGCCGCCATCGACGACCAAGAAATAATCTTACCCGCCCTCAACGTTGGTGACACCCCCAATTGTCGCCAACTAGAAGCGATTAGCCACGATACCCAACCCCCCGCCCGTTATAGCGAAGCCTCCCTCGTAAAAACCCTCGAAAGTGAAGGAATCGGGCGACCCAGCACCTACGCCACCATTCTCGGCACAATTATCGATCGCGGTTATGCCCAAATGCGGAATAAAACCCTCATTCCCACCTTCACCGCTTTTGCCGTGGTTAGTTTGTTAGAAAATCATTTCCCCGACCTGGTAGATCCCAAATTTACCTCGAAAATGGAGGAAACCCTCGACGATATTGCCACCGGTTCCGCTCAATGGTTGCCCTATCTCGATCGCTTCTATCGCGGCGAAAAGGGGCTAGAAAGCCAAGTAAAAGAGCGCGAGAGTCAAATTAACTCTAGCACCGCCAAATCGGTGATTTTAGAGGATTTACAGGCAACTATCAAGATCGGCAAATACGGTCCCTATCTGGAAGTCTCCCGAGGCGATGAAATCCTCACCGCTTCCATCCCCGCCGATTTAACCCCCGCCGACCTCAACCCCGAACAGGTAGAAACCCTGCTGCGACAAAAAACCGAGGGTCCCGATAAATTAGGTCTTCATCCCGACAGCGGAGAGCCAATTTATCTGCTGGTGGGTAGTTACGGCCCCTACGTCCAGTTAGGAGATGTCAGCGATGACAACCCCAAACCGAAACGCGCCTCCCTACCCAAAGGAGTCAAACCAGAGGATGTCACCCTCGAACAAGCGGTGGGTTTATTGGCACTGCCGCGACTACTGGGAACCCATCCCCTCACCGGAGGCAAAATTAAAGCCAGTTTAGGTCGTTTTGGCCCCTATATAGTTCAGGAACAGGGTAAGGAAAAAGAATATCGTTCCCTGAAAGCCGGCGATGATGTCTTAACCATAACCCTCGATCGAGCTTTGGCCTTATTAGCCGAACCGAAAAAAACTCGCAGCGCCCGCGGTTCCACCAAACCACCTCTAAAAGAATTGGGTAAGCATCCCGACGACGACGAATCCGTGGGATTGTACGAAGGTCCCTACGGAGTTTATATCAAACACGGTAAGACCAACGCCAAGATTCCCGAAGGAGAAACCGCCGAAACCCTGACTCTAGAACAAGCTTTAGTCGCCCTAGCGGCCAAGACAACCACTGCCAAGAAAACCACTACTAAGAAAACTACTTCTAGCACCACTAAAAAAACTACTTCCCCAGGCAGTAAAACTGGCAAAAGTAAGACGGTTTAGCGGTTACTGGCGGGGCGATTTTCTCCCTGGTTAATTCCTCGCTCTGATGCGAGGACAAATCTGGCTGGCTTTTTTGTCTTTTGCACCACTTTGAACGAGCTGCTCATATACCCCAAATTCCCTACTGTAAAGCAATCGCCATCGCTTCTTGGGGAATTTGCCGGTAAATTGGTTTTAAAAATTGTTCTATGGCATCTGATTCGGGGGCAGCGAGGGGAAAATTGCCTAAAATGTCGAGAATGGTTTGATTTTCATTCCCCGGCGTAATCACAACTAGGGAGGGATCTAGCTCCTCATCGTACTGCCAAAAGCGATCGATAGTGCTGTCGGGGGCAGTTTTTTCGACTACTGTGGGGGGTTCACTGACTGCTAAAGGTTGATTATCAGAGGAATAGGAGCGTTTTTCCCGTAAAGCTTCCAGAATTTGGCTTTTGCTTCGGCCGCGCAGTTGCAAAAGCAGGAAGGGATCGACAATAAAACGATCACCCAATTGATAGTATACTGCTCCTATATGTTTGCAGGGGTTGGCTTGATCGGGACAGGTACAACGAGAGCGAATATCAGCTAGGGAAAAGGGAAATAAATTCACCCCACTATCGATAAAAACACGCTCGATATGATCGGGCATTTGTCCCGTGAGCAATTGAGCGGAATAAATGGCCTTTTTGGAGAGAAGCTTAATAATATAGTCCCATTCTTCATCACTAAAAGCGACTAGGGATAAATCCACTATATAAGGCTCTGGTTCACTGCCTTGTACTCTGGCAATAACTTGCGAGTCTTCAAAGTCAATACTTAAAACATTGCCTTCTCTGGCGTAAAGTCTAGCTCGTTCCAAGCGTTTTTTAAAGCGATAGGAATCGAGTAGTTCTAGCCATTTTTGTACCCACCAAGCTTGTTCTGTCATTTTTTATTTCGCCAATTCAAAAATGAAACACATCAACCTTAAGAGTTGACAGAGAAAGGCTCATCAGGTATATTCTGATCTTTAACAACAACAAATCAGACCCAAAAACGAAGCCCTCAACATCTTAACATAGAACAAAGAAACTTGCTCTACCAACTTGGTCAAGAGGTAAATTTATCTCAACGGCAAATAGCCGTCTTGCTGGGATGTCATGTCATCTATGAAGCAGAAACCCAAATTGTGAGTTTTGGGAATCGCCGTCCGTTTTACGGCGGTCAGGATGTCAAGAAACCATCTACAAAATTTCTTGGGAGAGGGGATTAAACGAGCATACTAATGGACTGTTAAGACAATTCTTTCCCAAGAAAAGGAATTTTAAAATCCTTAAGCCAGAGGAGGTAAAAAGAGCAGTAAACTTGGTTAACAATCGTCCTCGAAAATGTCTTGACTATCGTACCCCGAATGAGCTATTATGTGATAGCTCAGACAGTGATGAAATTCAGAATTGAATTGAATTGGCAAGATGTACACAAAAACGAGGATTTTAGGTATGAGGACAGAACAGAAAAATCCACAATTAAATTGTCAGAAATTAGCAGAAGTCTTTTTATCAAATCCCTTAATTGAAGATTGCTATTTTATGGTACGGGAGGGGGAATTAGTCGCCTATATCGTTTCCTCTGGAGCTTGGAATTCTGAACAATTGTCCTCCGATTTACAGTCTCAGTTACCGGACAATCTTCTACCTAATATCTATGTGCAGATTTCCAGTTTACCCTTAACCGATAGCGGTGATGTCGATGAAACTGCATTAAAGAATATTGAAATTATCGATGATCATCAAGTTCAGGAGACAGAAGAAAAACTACGCTCTTTGTCAGACATTGATCAAGTTGCCGTCGTCATGACTTCCAAAAAAATCAAAATTTTACCCCTACATCTATCGGACTTATTGCCCTTAAAAATAGAGAAAAAAAATGATCATCAAAAATCTGAAACCCCGATTCATCTGGGGATTCACACTTCTAACACTCAAGCTGGAATCAGTCACGGACAGCTTTTAGAAGAATCTGAACTTCAACCGAAAACCTTGGCAGAAATCCTCCAAAAAGCTGCTGAAAATTATTCAAATAAAGGGATTATTTATATTCAATCTAATGGATTGGAAGTTTTTCAGTCTTATCAACAATTATGGGAAGACGCTCAACAAATACAAGCCGGATTACAAAAGCAGGGTTTACAAGCTCACGATAAAGTAATTCTTCAGCTATCGGAAAACTATGATATTATTTCCGCATTTTGGGGGTGTCTTTTAGGGGGATTTATTCCTGTTATTATTTCAGTGCCACCCAGCTATAAAGATTTTAATAATGAAATTCATAAAATATCTCAAGTTTGGCAGTTGTTAGATGAACCTATTATTATCACAAATCAATCCCGTCAGCAAGAGATAAAATATTTAGAACAATGGTTGCCTAATCAACCCTTAAGCTTGAGTTTTATTGAAGAATTAAAAACTCATTCTCCCCATCAGCCTCCTATTGGTCAACCGGATGATATCGCGTTCTTTAATCTAACATCAGGCAGTACAGGAATACCGAAATGTATTTCATTAACCCATAAAAATGTGATCTCTCGTGCGCGAGGAACAAACATCATTTGTGAACATCAAAACGACGATATTATTCTTAATTGGCTTCCTTTTGATCATATTGGAAGTATTTCCGACTGGAATATTCGCTGTGTCGAGTTAGGATGCCAAATGGTTTATGTTCAAACTGAATATATATTAGGTCGTCCTTTGAATTGGTTAGATTTAATTGATCAATATCGAATTAGCCATAGTTGGGCTCCTAATTTTGCCTATAATTTGATCAATGAAGCTTTAAAAAAAGAACCGGATCAAAATTGGAATTTAGATTGTGTCAAATTCTTTTTGGCAGCGGGTGAAGCCGTTTCTGGTCAAGCAGTTGGAGAATTTATTAACACCCTTCATCTTCAATATAATCTGAAAAAAACGGCGATGCGTCCTGCTTTTGGGATGGCAGAAATGGGGTCAGGAATTACCTATTATCAGCCGACGGATCAACAGCCATTACTCTTTCATACGGTTGATAAATCCTCCTTAAATTCTTCCTTAAAACGAGTCCATCCTGAACATCCCAATGGTGCAACCTTTACGGATTTAGGATTACCCATCCCGGGAATATCCATTAGAATTGTTAATGCTGATAATTCCCTATTACCAGAAGAAACCATTGGTCATTTACAAGTTAAAGGAGATGCAGTTTCACCGGGGTATTATAAAAACCCAGAAGCGAATCAAGACGCTTTCTTAAAAGATGGCTGGTTTAAGACAGGAGATTTAGCATTTATTAGTAACGGTCATTTAGTTATTACTGGAAGAAGTAAAGAAACCATTATTATTAATGGAGTCAATTATTATAGCCATGAAATTGAAACTGTAGTGGAAACTATTGAAGAAGTAGAAGTGTCCTACACCGCCGCTTGTGCTGTTTATGATCCTAGGAATAGTACCGATCAATTAGCTTTATTTTTTAGTGCAGAAACCTTTGACCACCAGCATCTAGCGGAACTTCTGAAAAAGATTAGACGAAAAGTAATTAACAGTTTTGGGGTTAATCCTGAATATTTAATCCCCTTAAATAAAACTGAAATTCCTAAAACTTCCATTGGTAAAATTCAGCGATCGCAATTAACAAAACGGTTTGGAAATGGAGAATTTAATTCTATTTTAAAAGAAATAGATATTTTATTAGAAAACGCTCAAACCATTCCTGATTGGTTTTACCAGAAAGTTTGGAAACCTCGATCTCCAGTTAACTTAAAACCCGAACTTTCCAAGTGTTGTAGTTTAATTTTTCTGGATTCCTTAGGTTTAGGAGCATCTTTAGCAGAAAAAATTCAAGGGCAAAACTTACCCTGTATCACGGTTTTAGCAGCGGAAGAATTTTCTCAAATCAGTCAAAATTGCTATACCCTAAGACCCGGGACAGCCAATCATTATCAACAGTTAATGGCATCTTTATCCGAGCGAAAAATTATTCTTGGCAATATTATTCATCTGGGGAATTATCAAGACTATCAGGGAGAAATTTCAACAATTGAACAGTTAGAAAAAGCACAAGAAAAAGGGACTTATGATTTATTATTCCTAGTTCAAGCTTTAGCTAAAACTCATGATTTTAACTCAAAAATTCAATTGCTATTTGTTTCTAGTTATAGTCAATTTGTCATAGAAACCGATGAAATTGCCTATGAAAAATCTCCAGTTTTAGGACTGATCAAAACCCTAGCTCAAGAACTTCCTTGGTTAAATACTCGTCATGTTGATTTACCCCTGGATCAAACCGAAATTAATGTCAGTTATCTGCTGCAAGAACTATCCGTTTTATCCAAGGAAAGAGAAATTGCCTATCGCAACGGGAAACGTTTAATTGCAGGTTTGGAAAAAGTCAATTTACTTCAACACCCCCAACAGGAATTACCCTTTAAATCAGGGGGAATTTATCTGATTACCGGAGGACTAGGAGGGATTGGCAGACAAATTGCTCAGTATTTGCTCAAAAATTATCAAGCTCGTTTACTATTAATTGGAAAAACACCTTTACCAGAAAAACACCTCTGGAGTGAGTACCTCAAAACCGAAGATCAATTATCCTTAAAAATAAAAAGTCTCCAAGCTTTAGAAAACCTTGGGGGAGAAGTAATTTATCAAGCGGTAGATGTGGCTAATTTCCCTCAAGTTAAACAGACTGTAGAACAGGTAAAAAGACAATGGCAAGGAGAACTTAATGGGGTGATTCATCTGGCTGGAATTTACAAAGATTGTTTACTTCTGGACGAAAATCAAGAGGGTTTATCGACAATTCTTCGTCCTAAAGTAATAGGAACTTGGGTTTTACATCAACTTCTCAAAGAATCTCAGGGAGTTTTTATTAGTTTTTCTTCCTTGGCTAGTTTTTTTGGAGGAGCGGCTTTGGGTTCCTACGCGGCGGCTAATAGTTTCCTTGAGTCTTTGAATACCTATCAAAAATCTAAGAATTTGTTCCCCAGTTATTGTTATAGTTGGACAACTTGGCAAGAAACTGGGATAAGCCAAGGTTATCAGATGCAATACATAACCAGATATCAAGGGTATTATGATATGACGGTGCGGCAAGGTTTAGACTCATTTCTAACGAGTTTATATCACAACCAAAGACAATTAATAATCGGTTTAGATGGGAGTAATAGCAAGATTAATCGTTTCACATCTAGGTCTGAAGGATGCCAAAAGTTAACGGCTTATTACACTCGTAAATCTACAGTTCAATCGGTCAATCTACCTAATCATGTTAGTCTAAAAGATCGATTTGGAACGTCCTATCAATGTCCCCTGGTGCTGCGACAATCTCTGCCTATTAAGGATAATGGAGACATTGATAAGCGGCAATTACTCAAGGAACTCCAAGGCAAAGAAAATAACGAATTGATAGCACCCAGAACGGAAGCTGAACGTCAAGTTGCTAAGATTTGGCAAAAGGTGTTAAATCTATCTCAAATTGGAATTCATGACAATTTCTTTGAACTAGGAGGACATTCCTTGCTGGCTAGTCAAGTCATCTCTCGTTTACGGGATGTTTTCTCGGTAGAATTGTCTTTGCACAGTTTATTAGAATACCCCACCGTTGCCAGTTTAACTCAAACGATTGAGGTGCTTAATGTAGCCAACAATAGTCAAAGTGTATCCAAAAGTGGTAAAGTTATGACAACAGCCTCAGAAAATTATGAAGAAGGAGAATTATGAAAATAGCTTAACTAAAATTTAAGCTTTTCAGATCCATTTTGGAAAAAAATGTAAAAAATTGTATCCATCACTGAAATTTATCATCCAGAATATGCTATAAATAGTTTCGGTTTAAAACAGTCTTTTTGTGGAGTATGTAAGCGGTTGCTCCCATAGCAACTGACTTTAACAATAACCACGGACTCTCCACCATTGATAATTTTTGTTTGGTCTATAGTATTTAGTCTTTGAGGGACTTAAATTTATGAAAACAGTTGAATTTTTATCGGATCTGAATCATTTAGGTGTGACAATTTGGATGGAAGGGGATAAGCTGCGCTATCGTTCTCCTCAAGGTGTTATGACTCCCGATTTACTCGAACAATTGAAAGAGCATAAAGAAGAACTCATCGTTTTATTGCGTGAACAAGCTGACAATTTTAGTTCGGAAACAGACTATGATGTGGCAATTTGTGGCGGTGGATTAGCGGGTTTAACCTTAGGGAGACAGTTAAAACTTAAACAACCTAATCTTTCCGTTGTTGTTCTTGATAAAATGGCTCGTCCTTTACCCGAAGCTGGTTTTAAAGTGGGAGAATCAACCGTTGAAGTCGGGGCTTTTTATTTAGCAAATACGCTTCAGTTAACCGATTATTTTGATCATCAACATTTGCCTAAATTGGGATTACGCTATTTTTTCAAACCTCAAGAAACTGAATTTCATAAAAGACCTGAACTGGGATTATCAGAGTTTCATGCTCCTAAATCTTATCAAATTGATCGGGGTAAATTAGAAAATGATTTACGCCAATTTAATATTGAAGCAGGAATTGACCTTAAAGAAAATTGTTCGGTTAAAGACATCGAGTTTGCTGAAGGGCTACAGCAACAGCATAAAATTATTTATACTCAAGGCAGTGGAGCGAATCAAAAAACTCATTGTATTAAATCCCGATGGGTTGTCGATGCGATGGGTCGCCGTCGATTTATACAGAAGAAACTCGGTTTAGCGAAACCTAATCATAATAATTACAGTGCGGTTTGGTTCCGAGTTGAGGGTCGTTTTGATGTCAGCAATTTTGTGCCAGCCAGTGAAGAAAAATGGCATCGGCGTGTTCCTAATAACAACCGTTATTATTCTACAAATCATTTATGCGGTGAAGGATACTGGGTTTGGTTAATTCCTTTATCCACAGGTTATACCAGTATTGGCATTGTGACTCGTCAAGATATTCACCCGTTAAAAAATTATCATAACTATGAATTAGCCTTTCAGTGGTTAAGGGAAAATGAACCCGTTTTAGCGGCTCATTTAGAAGGTAAATCCCCAGAAGACTTTAGAAAGATGCCGAAATATAGCTACTCCTCGAAACAAGTCTTTTCCTTTAATCGTTGGGCTTGTGTCGGTGAAGCAGGCCTATTTCCTGATCCGTTTTATTCCCCCGGTTCAGATAGTATTGGTTTTGGCAATTCTTTAACCACTCAAATGATTGAACTTGACCTTAAAGGTCAACTAACTCCCGAAAGAGTTGACGATGCGAATCACTTTTATTTAACCTATCACGATGGGTTAGCCTTTAATATTCAAAATTCCTATAACTGTCTTAAAAATGGGACAGCGATGGCTACAAAAGTCATCTGGGATACCTTAGCTGGATGGACATTCGGTTGCTTAATGATGTTTAATTCCATCTTCCTTGACCCGGAACTTAAGATGAAAGTTCAACAGATTAATGCAGAATTTTTCCCTCTTTCCTATCGAATACAACAACTATTCCGAGATTGGGCAAATCAATCCCTGGGTCGGGTTAGCTTTGAATTTATTGATTACTTAGCAATCCCCTTTGTGAATGAACTGCGAACCAGGAATTTACAATCTAATAAAACCGAAGCTGAAATCATAGAAGCTTATCGAGCCAGCTTAAAATTATTAGAAGAATTTGCTCAAGTCATTTTTCAAATTGCCTTAGAAGATACCAGTCCCGAACTGTTAACTAAAATTAACGAACACCCCTGGTTAAATGCTTGGGCAATTAGTTTGGATGCCAGTAAATGGGAGACTGATGGGCTGTTTTCTCCTAAGAACGAACCTCGTAATTTACACAGCATTAAAAAACAATATTTAGAGGCAATAAACCGATAAAAATAGACGAATCAAGTTGATTGGATTTCTAACAGTAGCTCAAGTTAGAGCTACTAAACTCAGCCAAACATCACCCCCATTCCAAAAATACCAGAACATTAATTAAGGAAAAGGATACTATTAATGAAAGTCGCAGAATTTTTATCTTACTTAAATAGTTTAGACATCAAGCTTTGGCTTGAGGAAGAAAAGTTAAAATATCAAGCTCCCCAGGGAGCGATGACACCAGAAATTAAGCAAGAAATCGGCACAAGAAAACCAGAAATTCTCACTTTTTTAAGAAGCGCAACAACACCGTCTAAACCCCTTGAATCGGTCATTAATACCGTTGCCAGAACTGAAGATTTACCCCTATCTTTTGCTCAACAGAGAATGTGGTTTCTCTATCAGATGGATCAGCAAAATTCGGCTTATAATGAAGCTCTAACCATCCGTTTAACGGGACGCTTAAACATTGATATTTTAGAGCAAACGATTAATGCTATTATTCAACGGCATGAGAGCTTACGCACAAGCTTTCCAATGGTTGAAGGAAAACCTATTCAAAAAATTGCTCCATCTCTGAAGATTAAATTATTAGTTGTTAATTTAAAAGATATCCCCCAAGAGCAAATTGACAAACAGATTATTGAAGAACTACAAAAACCCTTTGATTTAACCCAATCTCCCCTATTACGATGTACTCTGTTTGATCTGGGATATGAAAATTATATTTTAGTCAACGTCTTCCATCATATTATTATCGATGGTTGGTCAAAAGGCATTTTATTTAAAGAATTATCTGAATTTTATCAGGCATTTTTATCCAATTCAACCGTAGATTTACCCGAATTACCTATACAATATGCGGATTTTGCGGTATGGCAAAGACAATGGTTACAAGGTGAAATCTTAGAAAATCAGTTAAATTATTGGAAAAAACAATTAACGGGCGCTCCTCCTTTATTAGAACTTCCAACCGATAAACCCCGTCCAGCTACTGCCAATTTTCGAGGTCATAGTATCTCGTTTCAAATTAACTCAGAACTCACCGAAAAACTGAAACTTTTGAGCCAAAAGTCGGGGGCGACTTTATTTATGACCTTACTGGCTGCTTTAAACACTTTACTCTTCCGTTATAGTGGTCAAGATGATATTTTAATCGGGACACCCACCGCCAACCGAAACCGACAAGAAATTGAACCTTTGATTGGTTTTTTTGTCAATACTTTAGTGCTGCGGAATTCCCTAGAAGGAAATCCGACTTTTTCGGGATTATTACAGCAAGCTCGCAATGTTGTTTTAGAAGCGTATGCTAATCAAGATGTCCCCTTTGAGCAAGTGGTTGATGGGTTAGAAATCGAACGAAGTTTAAGTTACAATCCCTTATTTCAGGTAATGTTTGCGCTGCAAAATGCCCCCCTCAATGCTTTAGAATTACCCAATTTAAAAGCTCAATATCTAGCCGTTGAACAACAGAGAATTAAATTTGATCTCAGCTTAGTTTTAGAGGAAATCGAAACCGAAAAAGGAGCTTATTTAGAAGGTTTTTGGGAATATGATAGCGACCTATTTACTCCTGAAAGAATTAACCGCATGGTGGGTCATTTCCAAACTTTATTAAAGGGGATTGTAGCCAATCCTCAGCAAACCATCGGGGAATTACCGTTACTGACTGAATCGGAAAAACAGCAATTATTAGTAGAATGGAATCAAACTCAAACGTCTTATCCTGATCATTACTGTATTCATCAGTTATTTGAAGAACAGGTTGTTAAAACACCTGATGCTATAGCGGTCATCGATGGAGAACAATCCCTCACCTATGAACAGTTAAATCAAAAAGCCAATCAGATTGCCCGTTATTTACAAAAATTAGGGGTTAAACCAGATCAATTAATTGGGATTTGTGTCGAGCGATTGCCCTTAATGATTATTGGATTTTTAGGAATCTTAAAAGCTGGAGGAGCTTATGTACCACTGGACACAAGCTATCCCGAAGAACGACTTGAATCTATCATAAATGATGCTGAAATCAAAATTTTATTAACGCAACAGCACCTCATCAAAAAACTACCAACAACAGTCAATCAATTGATTTGTTTAGAACAAGATGAAGACCCAATTAAACAACAAAGTAAACAGAATCCTCTCAGTCATGTTAACGCTGAGAATTTAGCCTACGTCATCTATACTTCAGGTTCTACAGGTAAACCTAAAGGAGTTGCTATTCCCCATCGAGGAGTGACTCGTTTAGTCTGTAATACTAACTATATATATTTAAAACCAACTGATAGAATGGCTCAGGTTTCTAATCCTTCTTTTGATGCCGCTACTTTTGAAATTTGGGGGGCGCTGATACATGGCGCACAGTTAATAGGAGTAGATAAAGATACAGTTCTTTCTCCTGAAAAATTTGTTCATTTTCTCCAAAAATATCAAATTACTATTTTATTCTTAACGACAGCGTTATTTAATCAGTTAGTTCAGACTATTCCCCATGCTTTTCAAAGCTTAAGATATTTACTTTTTGGTGGCGAAGCAGTTGATCCTCAATGGGTCAAAGAATCCCTTAATAAAGGAACCGCTCAAAATTTACTTCATGTTTATGGGCCAACAGAAAGCACAACTTTTACCTCTTGGTATTTAATTAAAAATATTCCTTCAGAAGCTACAACTATTCCAATTGGTCGTCCTTTAGCTAATACAGAAATTTATATTCTTGATCCCTATTTGCAACCTGTTCCTATTGGTGTTAAAGGCGAATTGCATATTGGTGGTGATGGTTTAGCCCGTTGTTATCTCAATCGTCCTGACTTAACTGAACAAAAATTTATTCCCAATCCTTTTAGTCAAGATTCGTCAGCACGTCTGTATAAAACAGGTGATATAGTACGCTATTTAGCCGATGGGAATATTGAATTTATTGGACGGATTGATCATCAGGTAAAAATCAGAGGTTTTAGAATTGAATTAGGCGAAATAGAAGCCGTTTTATTTCAGCATCCTCAAGTCAAAGATGGAATTGTTATCGCCAGAGAAGATCTACTTGGAATCAAGCGTTTGTATGCTTATGTTGTTCCGAAAGATAAACAACTCACTCAGCCAGAATTACGAATTTTTCTCCAAGAAAAGCTGCCCAATTATATGATTCCTGCTTTCTTGATTTTCTTAGATGCTTTTACTCTTAATCAGAATGGAAAAATTGATCGCAGTGTTTTACCTAGACCAGAAATTGATGTTAATGAATTAGAAAATTATCTTCTTCCTAGTACCGAGAAAGAAACAATTCTAGCCCAAATTTGGCAGGAAGTTTTAGGGCAAAATCAAATTAGTATTAATGAGAATTTCTTTGACTTAGGAGGCGATTCAATTATCGCCATTCAAATTGTCGCTAAAGCTAATCAAGTGGGATTACAAATTACTCCTAAACAATTATTTAGTCATCAAACTATCGCTCAATTAGCCACCGTAGCGGAGACAACTGCTATCACTGAAATTGACCAGGGATTAGTTACAGGTGAAGTCCCCTTAACTCCGATTCAAAAATGGTTTTTTGAACAAAACTGGCCCGAACGTCATCACTTTAATCAATCTATCTTGTTAGAGGTTCCCAATAATCTACAACCAGATTTATTAAAACAAACTATTTCTAAATTACTCTATCACCATGATGCTTTGCGGTTACGGTTTGTTCAAAAAGGGGAACAATGGCAACAAAATCACAGCGATGATTGCAATAATTTTGCTTTTGAAAAGGTGGATTTATCCCGTCTATCTTGCGATGAACAATTGACCAAGATCGCAGAAATTTCCGAGGTTCAACAACGGGTACTGAATTTAGAGGAAGGCCCCTTAATGGCGGTGGTTTTCTTCGCCTTGGGTGAGAGTGGAAAAATGTTAATTGTAATTCATCATTTAGCAGTAGATGGAATTTCTTGGCGGATTATCCTCGAAGATTTCGTTACGATTTACCAGCAATTAGAAACCCAAAAGCCCCTGCAACTTCCTCCTAAAACCAGTTCTTTTAAAACTTGGGCTGAGGAACTGCAAAACTATGCGAAAACCCCAGAGTTTTACGCTCAATTCAAGTATTGGCTAAACCGTGATTTTTCATCCGTTTCTCCTCTTCCTGTAGATGTTCAGGGGGATGCCCAATCTAACATTGTTGCCCATGCCAAAACGGTCTCTTTCACCTTAACCGAAGAACAAACCCGCTTACTCTTACAGGAGGTTCCGCAAGCTTATAACACCCAAATTAATGATATTCTATTGACCGCTTTAGTCCAAGCTTTTGGCCGTTGGACAGGAAATTATAAGCTTTTGCTTGACATGGAAGGTCATGGAAGAGAGAATGTAATTGAATCCGTGAATTTATCTCGAACTGTGGGTTGGTTTACCAGTATTTTTCCCGTCTTTTTCACCTTAGAAAATCTTCACCATCCGGGTGAATGTCTCAAGTCCATTAAAGAGCAATTACGACAAATTCCGAATCGGGGATTTGATTATGGAATTGGATATTATCTGAATTCAGATTTAACGATTCAATCCCCGTTAAAAAACTATCCAAAAGCTCAAATTAGCTTTAATTATTTAGGTCAATTTACCAGCCATCAAATCGGCGAGATGGGCTGGAAATTATCTCAAGAATCCAGTGGTTCCATTCATAGTCCTTTGGGACAACGTTCCCATTTAATTGCGATTCATGGAATTGTGGTTGATGGGCAACTTGACATGGAATGGCAATATAGTGAAAATTTTCATCATCAAACAACGATCAAAAATTTAGCCGCTGCTTATCGAGATTCTTTAGAAAGCCTGATTAACCATTGTTTATCGGCAGAAGGGGGCTATACTCCATCGGATTTTCCCGATGCGGATCTTAATCAGGTAGAACTAGATGAACTGCTTTCAGAACTCGATTTTTAAACTCAATTTAATGTTTAACCCTCATGCTTGATAACAACTATGTCATCTCCTAATCTTCCCAGTGAAATTGAAAATCGTAAAAGCGAACATCTGCGAGTTTGTATCGAAGAAGATGTAGAATTTCAACAACTTACAAGCGATTTAGAAAAATATCGTTTTACCCATTGTTGTCTTCCTGAACTTGACCGCAGTGATATTGAACTGGGGACAACCTTTTTGGGGAAATCTTTAAAAGCTCCAATTCTAATCTCTTCCATGACCGGAGGAACAGAATTAGCCCATTTAGTCAATACTCGATTGGCAACGGTCGCTCAACGCTATGGTTTAGCGATGGGGGTGGGTTCTCAACGCATTGCACTCGAACAACCGGAATTAGCGCCGACCTTTGCAGTCCGTTCTCTGGCGCCAGATATTCTCCTGTTAGCGAATTTAGGGGCTGTACAGTTAAATTACGGCTGCGGTTTAGAAGACTGTTTAAAATTGGTGGAATTATTAGAAGCTGATGCCTTAATTCTGCATCTCAATCCTTTACAAGAATGGGTGCAATCGGGAGGCGATTCTAATTTTAAAGGGTTACTCGCTAAAATTCAGCAAATTTGCGCTCAATTACCCGTTCCTGTCATCGCCAAAGAAGTCGGAAATGGCATCTCTGCGGTGATGGCCAAACAATTAATTGAAGCCGGAGTCGCCGCGATTGATGTGGCGGGAGCCGGAGGCACGTCCTGGGCCAAAGTCGAAAGCCAAAGAGCCAAAGACAACAGACAAAGGCATCTCGGACAAGTTTTTGCCGATTGGGGTTTACCTACGGCTGAATGTATTACCGCCATTCGGTCCATGAATTCAACCATTCCTTTAATTGCTTCTGGGGGCTTAAAAAATGGCTTAGATCTTGCCAAATCCATCGCTTTAGGAGCCGATTTAGGAGGGTTGGCTCGACCGTTTCTCGTAGCAGCGATTGAATCAGAAGCCGCCGTTGATGAGTTGGTAAAATTTTTAATTGCTGAACTTGAAATTGTTTTATTTTGCACCGGAAATCCTAATTTATCCGCCCTTAAAAATTCAGGAGCCTTAAAACCATGTTAAAGTTTTCAATGGAATTGTGTTATCCCCAGCTTGATGTCAAAACCTTAAGCGTTGGCACTTTGGGTCCAAAAGAAACCAGTAGTGAACAAACCTTAAATTATCTAATTTCTCAATGGAAATTACAACAGATTTCGGTTAATAGTCATTTATTTGATAGCTTTACAGATTTAAAAGAATCTTTACTCGAAAATCAGATAGATTTGGCGTTAGTCCCCCATGCCTATGAAAAAATTAATGATTTCTATATGGAACCGAGGTTTAAACTAGGTTTTATCTTCACCTATCCCACACCCGTTTACGGATTAGCCAAGCGAAAAAATGAAGAAATCGTTTTAGAAAATTGTACCCTGGTCACTCATCCCGCTCCTCTTCCTTTACTTCCTTATTTATTACCTGGCGACCTGAATCAAAATAAGATTAAAATCAAATTTGTCAATTCTACCAGTGTGGCCGCTATTCAAGTTAAACAAGGGTTGGCAGATTTAGCCATTACCAATGAAAATGCCCTCCGAGAATATGATTTAGAATTTATTTCACAATATGGTAAAATTGAGATGAGTTGGTCTTTATTTCACAAAAAGGAAAACACCATGATTCAAAGTATTTATTTACCAGTGCATACCTAAAAAAGCTACCTATCCGCTCAAAATAGTTGCCTTCATCACATAAAAATAATTGAGATTTAACCTCTCAATTTCATTTTGAACCTGTACCCTAAAATCATGTCTGAATTTTTCCCAATTCCCGATCCTCTTAAACTCAATCATCATGTAGAATTAGAGGTTTTTCAATGCCAAGATACCATTTTTCAATTATACGTTATAGCTCCTAATGCTAAACTTGAATCCCACCAACATCCTGAAAGTCAAATTGGCATGGTATTCTCAGCAGAACTAGAACTGTATATTAAAGATTTGATTAAACCCTTAAGACCTTTGCAAGATGTTTATATAGCTGATGGCAATATTCCTCATGGTGCTTTTAATCCTTTATCAGAACCGATGATTGGATTTGATCTTAAACGGATTACCTCTGCTTTACCGTCAGAAGATGTTTTATTAACACTATCCAACAACCAAGATAAAATCACTCATTTACCTTGTCAATCTGTTAAGGGTTCTTGGTTTGAAATTGTCATGATGAAAATCCCTTCTGGTTATTCCATTCCCCCACATCAAGGTGAGCAAGAAGAAATCGGATTTATTTTGAATGGAAAATTAGAAATCTCCATAGAAAATGAAGGACAGTTTTTAGAATATGGTCAAATTTATTATGCTCCTTCAAAAGTTTTAAAAAAGGGATATAATTCATCGAAACAAGATATTAATTTGATTAAAATTTTAATTTAGTTCGTTTTATGATTTTAAGTTTAACCTCAAAATGCTAGGACAAAGTTTATGGATTTAGGATTAAAAGATAAAGTGGCTTTGATTACGGGAAGTAGTGCAGGAATTGGGTTTACCATTGCTGAAAAATTAGCAGAAGAAGGCTGTCACTTAATTATTTGTGGTCGCAATTCCCAACGCTTAGAACAAGCTTATCAATCTCTGGCTCAAGCTTATCCTGTCCAAGAAATTCTGCGTTTAGTGGCTGATGTCCATCAAGCTCAAGATTCTGAACAATTAATACAGAACTCTTTAAATCAATATGGCAAAATTGACATTTTAGTCAATAATTCTGAAGGAGCTAACTTTGCTGAAAATTTAATTGAAAACCTTTCCGATGAAGATTGGTTAAACGTTTTTCAAGGAAAATTAATGGGTTATATTCGCTTAACCAATTTAGTGTTACCGATTATGAAAAAACAACATTGGGGAAGAATTGTTAATATCATTGGGACATCGGGAAAAGAGCCATCTCCTCGTTTAGTTAAATCGGGTGTTGTCAATGCAGCTTTAATGAATTTTACCAAATCAGTAGCTAGACAAACCGCCCCCTATAATGTTTTAATTAATAGTGTTAACCCCGGCGTTATTGATACCCCTAGACATCGAGAATATTTAGAAATTTATGCCAAAAAGCAAGGAACAACCCCAGATTTAATCCGAGAAGGAATTCTCAAAACAATTCCCATGAATCGAATTGGTACGACTGAAGAATTTGCTAATCTCGTTGTATTTTTAGCTTCAGAATGTGCGAGTTATATAACGGGAATTACTATTCCCATCGATGGTGGTTTATCCTCGTCAGCATTTTAAATTCAACCCTCCAGCATCATCAACAAGCATCATGAACACACAAACTAAACTCTCAAACCAAGCTCTTAACTATTATCCCATCGCAGATAAACAGTTTTTTCCCGTGTATTCCTATATGAATAATAGGATTAATATGTGGAATACAGAAAGAAAATTAAAACAAGAACTTCTCAATAATTCTTCAGTCATATTTGTTTATCAAATGGGGAAAGTCGGTTCAATGAGTACCTATTTGACCCTAAAAAAACATCTGCAAAATCAAGCTATTTATCATATCCATAATCTGAATTCAGAACATTTCTCAAAAATTTGGGAAACAATGCAACTGGAGAAACATTATCATGCTTTTACCTTTGGGCATTCCTGTATGACCAAATATTTAAGCGAACACATTGAGGAAATTAAAAATCAAAAAAATATTAAAATTATTACTGGAGTCCGAGAACCCATCGCCCGTAATATTTCTTGGTTTTTTCAAGTCATTCATTGTCAATCTGTTTTTCCTGAATTTTTCATAAAATATCAAGAAGGATTAATCACAATGGATGAAATTATTAAAAAATTTTGGTCTCAAAAATTTGTTTATGGAAAGCAGTTTGACTGGTTTGAAGAAGAATTGCAACCAGTTTTCGGCATTGATATCGCTTCCATTGATTTTCCGAAAGAAAAAGGTTATGCGATTGCGAATTTCCCAGACAGAAATATTGACTTATTAGTCTTAAAATTAGAAAAACTTGATTCTTGCTTAAAAGAAGCCCTAGAAACTTTTTTAGGTGTTGAAAATTTAGATTGTGAACGACTTGACCGAGCAGACTTTTTAGAAGCGGATGACTATCTCATCTATGATAATTTAAGAAAGAGTCTGACCTTTAGTGATGAATATTTAGAAGAGATTTATGATCAACCATTAGTGCGTCATTTTTACACCGATGAAGAAATTAACAAATTTAAACTCAAGTGGTCTAGTCAACGTTAAAGGTAATTCGTTCTAAGTTTATCGTATTTATTGAATAAAATTTGATTCAATAAACTCACGCACATTTTTATTTAATCTATTGGGAAAAATAATGGTAACACCTCAACAATCTAGGGTTAGTAAAAAAGATATTGAATCCATTTATCCCCTTTCTCCCATGCAGCAGGGGATGCTGTTTCATTCTTTATATAATCCAGAATCAAAGACGTATTTATCACAAATTCAAATCACCTTGCAAGGTAATTTAGATATTAATGCATTCCAACAAGCTTGGCAAAAAGTAGTAGATAGACATAGTATTTTACGGACTTGTTTTGCTTGGAAAAAAACCAAACAGCCTTTACAAGTGGTTAGAAAAAATGTCACCTTACCTTGGTTTAATTATGATTGGCGAGCGCATTCTCTCGCCGAACAAGAAACTAAATTTCAGGAATTATTAATCTCTGATAAAGAGCAATATTTTGAATTAGATAAAGTCCCCTTACTTCGATGTCATTTAATTCAAGTCGAAGATCAAAAATATGAATTTATCCATACTGGACATCATATTTTATTAGATGGTTGGGCAACAGCAATTCTGTTGAAAGAAGTTTTCGAGTTTTACGCTGGACTCATCAACCATCGACCCGTCAATTTACCGACACCCCGCCCTTACCAAGACTATATTAATTGGGTACAACAGCAAGATCAAACTGAAGCCGAACGATTTTGGCGACAAAATCTTCAAGGTTTTACCTCTCCAACTCCATTAGTCGTTGATAAACCGTTAAATCCTCTTGTTACTCAAAGTAAAAATTATCTTCATCAAAAATCAAAACTTTCTCCAGAAATTACCAGTCGTCTGAAATTACTCGCCCAAGAATATCGCCTTACTCTTTCTACCCTAATTCAAGGAGCTTGGGCTTTATTATTACATCATTATAGTAGTGAATCTGATATTGTATTTGGGGCAACCGTTTCGGGACGACCGCCCAATTTTACAGGAATTGAATCGATGGTGGGGATGTTTTTAAATACCTTACCCGTTCGCATCAAAATTGAGCCTCAACTTGAATTATTAACTTGGTTTCAACAATTACAACAAGAGCATTTAGAACGAGAGCAATATAGTTATAGTTCTCTAATTGATATTCAAAAATGGAGTGAAATTCCGTCCCCTCATTCAGTTTTTGAAAGTTTTGTTGTCTTTGAAAATTTACCCTTTAGCGACAATGATAGTCAGAATTTAGGCGGTTTACAAGTCGGTGAAATGCAAGATTATGGCAATGCTGATTATCCCTTAACGGTTATTGTCACCCCTGGAGAAGCCTTAAGTATTAAAATTATTTATCCTCAAGAACGATTTGAAAATGACACCATTGAACGGATGTTAGGTCATTTTAAAACCTTATTAGAAGGAATCGCTATTAATCCCCATCGTCGGATTCAAGACTTACCTTTATTAACGGAAGCTGAAGGTCAATTATTATTAATTGAATGGAATCAAACTGCAACCCAAAAGCCTCTAAAACACTGCGTTCATCAATTATTTGAGCAACAAACTCTCAAAACTACTTCAGCCATTGCCGTTGTTTTTCAAGAGCAACAATTAACCTACCAAGAACTGAATGAATCTGCTAATCAATTGGCTCATTATTTACAAAAAATTGGGGTGAGTTCTCAATCTTTAGTCGGGATTTGTTTAGAACGGTCTGTTAATATGGTAATTGCCATTTTAGCGGTGTTAAAAGTAGGCGGTGTTTGTGTTCCTCTAGACCCAACCTATCCTCAAGAAAGACTTTCTTACATCCTGCAAGACACCCAAATCAAAACCTTATTAACCCAAAAAGATTGTCAATTTCTTTTAAACAGTGAAACCATTTCTCAACGGATTTTATTGGATGAACAAGGGTCAGAAATTGCCTTAGAACCCAAGACTAATCTCGGCAACCCCGTGAGTTTAAAGGATTTGGCTTATCTTATTTATAGTTCAGGCTCTACGGGTGTGCCCAAAGGGATTATGATCCTGCATCAATCCTTAACAAATATTATTGAGCATCATCAAGTAAAAATGTCATCTGCAAGGAATTTCTTACAATTTGCTCCCTTTAATTTCGATGTCAGCTATCACGAAATCTTTGCCGCTTTGTGTTTAGGGGGAAGCTTATTTATTGTTCCAGAAGATTCTCGCTTAGACCTTGCTAAATTAAGTCAATTGTTCGCTAACAATCCAATTCATAAAGCCATTTTGCCCGTCACCTTATTACAACAATTAATCGAAACCTATAGTGAGGAAACCTACTTATTTGCTAACTTGCGTGAAATTATTTCAGCTGGAGAGCAATTACAAATTACTCCAACGATGATTTCTGTATTCAAAAAACTCGAACATTGTACCCTTTACAATTATTATGGCCCCACAGAAGCGGATATCGTTACCAGTTATACATTTGACCCCAATCCTGAGCTTTGGCCGAAGTATATTCCCATTGGTAAACCCGCAATTAATGTGCAAGTTTATATTTTAAATTCCCATCTTCAACCCGTACCTATCGGAGTGACTGGGGAGCTATATGTTGCGGGTGGCGGTTTAGCGCGGGGTTATTTCAACAATCCCCAATTAACCCAAGAAAAATTTATTGCTAATCCCTTTAGCGATAATTCATTGCTGTATAAAACTGGAGATTTAGCTCGTTATTTACCCAATGGAGACATTGAATATTTAGGAAGAATTGATGATGTGGTCAAAGTTAGAGGTTATAGAATTGAATTAGGGGAAGTAGAAACTATTTTAAATCAACATCCTCAAATTGCCCAAGCTGTTGCTACAGTTCAGGGAGAAACCGCCAGAGAAAAATATTTAGCCGCTTATTTTATTCCCCGTCCAGGTGAAACCATAAACCAAGTTGAATTACGTCATTTCCTTGAAAACTGGCTACCCGATTATATGATTCCCTCTGCTTTTGTTGTGATGGAATCTTTTCAACTCAGTCCTAACGGTAAAGTTAATCGAAAAGTCTTACCAATACCCGATAAAAACCCCTTATCGTTAACTCAAAATTATGTCGCTCCTCGAACTGCAATTGAAGAAGTTTTAGCAGGAATTTGGGCAGAAATTTTAGAAGTCGAACGAGTTGGGATTGAAGACGATTTCTTTCTGTTAGGTGGGCATTCTTTAAAAGCAATTCAACTGATTAGTAAAATCCGTCAAACCTTAGAAATTGAAGTTTCTGTGCGTCAACTTTTTAATCACTCAACTATCAGCCAATTAACTCAAGTCATGATTGAATTAGTGGGGAATGAAGGGTTACTAAATGAAATTGCCGTAACAGTTCAAGAAATTTCCCAACTTTCACCAGAAGAAGTTCAAGCTTTATTATCTCAAAGCTGAACCTAAATGACTTAATCTTTCTATAATGGACATTGATTTAAACTGAAGGAAAAAAAATGACAAATCATCTCTTTGATTTAACAGGTAAAGTTGCAATTATCACGGGTGCTGCCCGAGGAATTGGTCGGGTATTAGCGCAAGGATTAGCACAAGCTGGAGCTAAGGTGGTAATTGGTGATATTAATCAAGTTGGTGCTGAACAAACGGTTCAACTGATTCAAGAAGCAGCAGGCGAAGCCATCGCAATTGAGACCGATGTTCGTCAACGTCAAGCTTGTCAGAATTTAATTAACCAGGCGGTTGCTCATTATGGTCAACTCGATATTATGGTCTGTAATGCAGGAGTTGAAATTCTCAAAAACACTGATGAATTAGAAGAATTTGAATGGGATCAGGTTATTAATGTTGACTTAAAAGGTTATTTTAATTGCGCTCAACTCGCAACCAAACAAATGATCAAACAAGGAACAGCAGGTTCAATTATTATGAATTCTTCTATCTGTGCTTTCGTTGCTGTTCCCAAATCTTCAGGAGCATATAGCGCCGCAAAAGGTGGTGTCAATCAATTAGTAAAATCCCTAGCGGTCGAATTAGCTAGTCACAAAATTCGAGTCAATGCTTTTGCACCGGGCTATATGAATAATATGATGGAAGGAACAGAAGGTTTACGTTCAACTTCCGATGAAATGGACGAATTATATACTAGAATTCCCATGAAACGAACTGGAGATTTAGAAGAGTTAATTGGCCCTGTCGTGTTTTTAGCGTCCGAAGCTTCCTCTTATGTCACTGGAGCAATTTTAATGGTAGATGGAGGTTATACCGCTATTTAGCATCAATAATTAAACAATTTTTAGGTTGATTTGTATCCATGAAACCAACCTAAAATCACTAAATTAAATAAATCCTATTAACTCATGTCAAAAATGAACCATAATTCTCAAGACAAACAAAAATTACTGAAGCTATTACTACAAAAAAAAGGAATCGGTTTAAAAACAAATACGATACCGACTAGAAATCCGTCTCAATTTGTACCGCTTTCTTTTTCCCAAGAACGACTTTGGTTTTTGTACCAATTAGAATCTCAAGGCTATACCTATAATATGCCGTTTCGCTTTCAAATTGAAGGCAATTTGGATATTAATATTTTTAGAAAAGCTTTAGAAACTATTATGCAACGTCATGAATTGTTGCGAACTTGTTTTCAAGAATTTGACGAAATTCCCCGACAAATTATTAACCAGAAAATTCATTTAAATTTGCCTTTGTTGGATTTACAGTCTTTATCTTCTGCGGAACAAACCCAAGAATTAGAGCGATTAACCGAACAAGAAATTTATACTCCCTTTGACTTAACCCAAGCCCCCTTAATGCGGACTTTTTTGGTTAAATTAAAAGCTGATTCTTATCTTTTATTTTTGAGTTTACACCATTCTATTTTTGATGGCTGGTCAATGAAAGTTTTACTACAAGAACTTTCTCGTTTATATCAAGCTTTTTTACAAAAACAATCTAATCCTTTACCCGATTTACCTATTCAATATGGTGATTTTGCCGTTTGGCAAAGACAACAGTTACAAGGAGATAAACTCACCCAGGAAGTTAATTATTGGAAACAAAAATTAATGGGAATTCCACCGTTATTGGAAATTCCCACTGATCATCCTCGTCCTCCCATACAAACGTTTAAAGGCAATAATTGTACATTTAAACTAAGTCCAGAATTAAGCCAAAACCTGAAAAATATTAGCCAAACGTCAACCGCTACTTTGAATATGACGCTGTTAACGGCTTTTAATATTTTATTATATCGTTATAGCAGTCAAGAAGATATTGTGATTGGAATTCCCAGTGGAAATCGACAATTTCCTGAAATTGAACCCTTAATTGGTTGCTTTATTAATACCTTACCCATTCGCACTCAGTTTAAAGAAAATCTCTCGTTTAAAGCTTTATTAAATCAAGTCAAACAAGTAGTTTTAGAAGCTTATGAACACCAAGATTTACCCTTAGAGAAGGTGGTAGAAGCGGTAAATCCTGAACGAAATATAAGTTATAGTCCTTTATTCCAAGTGATGTTTTCTTGGGAAGATATGCTGCACATTAATCATTTTTCGATGGCGGATTTAAAATTAACTCCCGTTCCGATGAATGCTTTAATTGCTCAATTTGATTTAACCTTAGCCATGCAAGAAACCACTGAGGGTTTAGTTGGATCGTTTGATTATAATTGCGCGTTGTTTAATCAAGACACGATTGAACGCATGATTACCCACTTTAAAACTTTATTAGAAGGAATTGCCGTTAATCCTGAACAATCAATTGAATTATTACCAATTTTACCGTTATCAGAACAAAAGTTATTAGCTCAATGGAATCAGACTAATATTGCTGAAAATCCAAAGGTTTGTATTCATGAATTATTTGAACATCAAGTTTTAAAAACGCCGAATGATATTGCCATAGAATGGGGCAAGGAAAAAGTCACCTATCAAGACTTAAATTATCGTGCCAATCAATTAGCTCATTATCTCCAATCTAAGGGGGTTAAAGTTGAATCGTTAGTGGGAATTTGTTTAGAACAATCTGTATCTATTATTATCAGTTTTTTGGCAATTCTTAAAATGGGTGCTGCTTATCTTGTTCTAGCTCCCAATTATCCCCAAGAGCGTTTAAACTATATCTTAAATGATGCTCAAGTCTCGGTATTAATCACTCAAAATACCTTGGTTAATTTATTCCGTGATCATCAAGCAGAAGTGGTTTGTCTGGATAATGAAGAAAACTTAATTGTTAGTCAAAGCCAAAACAATTTAGTTAACCCTATTCAGCCAAATAATTTAGCTTATATTATTTATACCTCTGGTTCAACAGGCACTCCTAAAGGGGTTATGATTGAACATCAAAGTTTAGTTAATCATAGTTTAGGAATCATTAAATTCTATGATTTAACAAATCGTGATCGAATTTTACAATTTGCTTCTTTTACCTTTGATGTAGCTGCTGAAGAAATTTATCCAACCTTTTTAACGGGTGCAACTTTAGTCATGCGTCCTGCATTAATATTCCCTTCTTTAGCCGATTTTACTCAATTTATTCAGCACAATCGTTTAACGGTAATTAATCTTCCTGCTACTTATTGGCATGAATGGGTATTAGATTTATCTCAAACTTTAATAACCTTACCTGAAACCCTACGCTTAGTGATTACAGGAAGTGAAGAAGTATTACCAGAGCGATTAATATTATGGCAAAAAATACTATCAAATAGTCAACGAGAAGATATCACTTGGTTGAATGCTTATGGTCCGACAGAAGCGACGATAACCAGCACAGTTTTTAATCCCAATTTCATTCATAAAATTGCTCAAATTCATTCTGTTGCCATTGGTAAACCGATTACAAATACACAGGTTTATATTTGTGATCGCTATTTGCAACAAGTCCCCATTGGAATACCAGGAGAACTGTTAATTGGAGGTTTAGGTTTGGCCAAAGGTTATCTCAATCGCGATGATTTAACCCGTGAAAAATTTATTACTCATGCTTTTAATTCATCAGAATATCAACGTTTCTACAAAACTGGAGATTTAGCTCGTTATTTACCCGATGGAAATATAGAGTTTTTAGGACGCATTGATAATCAAGTCAAAATTCGAGGGTTTCGCATTGAAATTGGCGAAATTGAAGCCGTATTAACTGAATACCCAGATGTCCGAGCGACGGCGGTAATTGTTCGAGAAGATCAAAAAAATAATAAACAATTAGTGGCTTATATTGTGCCAAAATCTCCATCCATTGATCCTGCAAAATTGCGAAGTTTTCTGAAACAGAAATTACCAGATTATATGATTCCAGCTTTCTTTGTACAGCTTCAAGAATTGCCCTTAATGAGTAGTGGGAAAATTGATCGTAACGCTTTACCCGCACCCACCGAAATTCAGGAGCAAAAAACGATGATTACACCCCGAACAGCTACGGAAAAAATTGTTGCTGAGATTTGGCAAGATGTTTTAGGGTTAAAGCAAATTAGTATTTTCGATAATTTCTTTGACTTAGGTGGTCATTCTTTAAAAGCTGCCCAAGTGATTTCTCGACTGCGAGAACAATTAGCTATTAATATTCCTTTAAACTATCTTTTTTCAGAACCGACGGTAGCAGGATTATCCTCTAATTTAGACTTGAATTTATCTGATACAATTGAGAGTGATCAAATCCCAGATTGGCAAGTCGAAATTACCTTAGATCCCTCCATTCAACCGCCGAATCTTGTGGCTCCCTTTCCTCAAAAACCTGCTGATATTTTGCTAACAGGAGCTACGGGTTTTCTCGGAATTCATTTATTAGCTGAATTGTTGGACAAAACCGAAGCTAATATTCATTGTTTAATTCGAGACAAAAGTTTAGAACAAGCTCAAGCGAAAATTTACCAGAAATTAAAAATCTTTCAATTATGGGATGAACAGAAAAGCTCTCGTATTATTCCTGTTATTGGTGATTTATCCCAACAACGTTTAGGAATGTGTGAACCTGATTTTCTGGAATTAGCCAATCAAATTGATCTGATTTATCATAATGGAGCTTGGGTTAATGCCATTTATCCCTATTCAATACTGAAACCCACTAATGTTTTAGGAACAGCAGAAATCTTGAGATTAGCGTGCTTAATTAAAACCAAACCTGTCCATTTTGTCTCGACGATTTCTGTTTTTTCCCCCAGTTATGCTCAAGGAAACTTAATTCAAGAATCTGATCCCCTGGGTATAAATCATGGACTCAATGCCGGTTATACTCAAAGTAAATGGGTCGCTGAAAAATTAATCATGGAAGCTGGAAAACGGGGACTTCCGATGACAATTTTCAGAGCATCTCGAATTATTGGACATAGTAAAACTGGAATTTGTAATAGAGAAGATTTGTTTTGTCGTATGATTAAAGGCTGTATTCAATTAGGAATGATTCCTGATTTTGGCGATAGTACAGAAGACCTCACTCCTGTGGATTATGTGAGTGGTGCAATTATACATTTAGCCAGTCAAGAAAGCTCTTTAGGGAAAGCATTTCATTTGTTGAATTCTCACCCAACCTTAAATCGTGACTTATTTGATTGTGTTCGGGAAATGGGTTATCCGTTGCAGTTGGTTTCTTTTGAAAAATGGCGATCACATTTAACAGAACAATGTAAAATTAATACAGATAATGCTTTATCTCCGGTGTTAGATAATTTTTCAGATGAAAATTTATCCGCAGGTTATCCCCCCCAGTTTGATGCTCAAAATACGGTAATGGGGTTAAAGGGTACAGCGTTTAATTTTCCAAAAATTGATGACAGATTGTTAAAAACTTATTTTGAATATTTTACTAAAAGTGGGTTTTTAACACAATAAATGATCGATTTCATCACACTCCATAAGCTGAATTGCACAGCTTATCTCATACCCAGATTCAAAATATCCAGAGCATCAATTCTAAGAGGGAAATGTTATGTTTAACTTAAAACATAAATTATATTTATTAATTTCAAAATTCTTAGAAGAACAAGAACGAATCGAAAAACGTAAACAACTTTCCGAAAATGCCACGGTTCACAGTTCCGTAAAATTTATCGGAAAGTGTGAAAATTATAGGGTAGATAAAAGTTTAATTACTATCGGAGAAAATACCATAATATTAGGTGAATTGTTTTTATTTACCCATGATGGAAAAATAGAAATCGGTAAAAATTGTTATATTGGTGAGAAAACTGGAATTAGATCAGCAAATTCTATCAAAATTGGCAATGAAGTTATAATTGCCGATGATGTCAATATTTATGACACTGATGCTCATTCATTAAATTATGTTTTAAGACATAAACATTTTGTGGAAGTAGCAATTTTAAATAATCTGATTAAGGATACTAAGTATCTTGATATAAAATCTGCACCTGTGGTGATAGAAGATCATGTTTGGATTGGATTTAATGTTGGAATTCTTAAAGGAGTTACGATTGGGAAAGGAGCAATTATTGGAGCAGGTTCGGTTCTAACAGAAGATGTAGAACCTTTTACAATCGTTGCAGGTAATCCTGCCAAAATTATCAAACGATTATGAATCTGCTCCAATGCCTAAACAATAGGTTAATATTGATTCCTGATATGTAAAAAATCTAGAAAATAGTAGTAATAGAATTTGTGATAATAATGCAGATTTTTATGGTATGCTGAATTAGTGTCTAACTCAATAGATAGACCTTAAAAGTTCTAATGTCCCCCATTTTAGTGCGAGAAGAATTCCATGAATGTTGCAGAAAAAGCCTCAGATACTATAAATCTCAAAGAAGATACCCGAACTTTCAATCAATCTCTTCAAGAATTTTTAAGATTTATTCAAGTTTATTGGTATCCTAAAGAACACCAGGATAGAGCTTTTTCGCAGATTATTCGTTCCTGGGGAATGCTCGTTTTATTGTTTTTATTATTAGTGGGAGTAGTAGGTCTTAATGCTTTTAATAGTTTTGTTTTTAGAGACTTAATTAGCGTCACAGAAGCTAGGGATGCAGAAAAATTAACTCATTTTGTCATTATTTATGGGATTACTCTAGGCAGTATGACGTTTTTCACAGGATTGTCTAGGTTTCTTAAAAAACTAATTGCGCTGGATTGGTATCAATGGATCAATAGTAGTATCTTGCAAAAATATTTTAAAAATCGTGCTTATTATCAAATTAATTTTAAAGGGGATATTGAAAATCCAGATCAACGTTTATCCCAAGAAATTCAACCCATTGCCAGAACAACGATGGACTTTTTAACAACCTGTGTTGAAAAAGTTATGGAGATGCTGGTTTTTATTGTCATCCTTTGGTCAATTTCTAAAACCATTTCTATTGTGCTTCTGGTTTATACGATTATTGGAAATATTCTTGCCACCTATATTACTCAACAACTAAATAAAGTCAATAAACAACAATTAGAAATCGAAGGAACCTATAAATACGCCATTACTCATGTTCGGACTCACGCTGAATCAATTGCATTTTTTAGAGGGGAAGAAAAAGAGTTAAATATTATTCAAAGAAAGTTCAATCAGGTGATTAAAATCATGATGGAAAGAATTAATTGGGAAAGAACCCAGGAATTTTTTAACCGAGGCTATCAATCCATTGTTCAAATCTTCCCCTTCTTAATTGTTTCCCCATTATATATTAGTGGTGAAATTGAGTTTGGACAAGTTAACCAAGCCAGCTATTGTTGCTATTTCTTTTCCACAGCCTTATCCGTGTTAGTGGATGAATTTGGACGCTCCGGTGAGTTTATTAATTATATTGAACGTTTAGAAGAGTTTTACCAAGCTTTAGAGGGTGTAAGCAAACAAAAAACCCCAGTTAATACCATTCAAGTCATTGAAGATAACAATCTAACTTTTGAGGATGTCACCTTACAAACTCCCGATGCCGCTAAAGTGATTGTCGAACATTTATCCCTATCCGTTGAACCAGGGAAAGGTTTATTAATTGTTGGGCCAAGTGGTCGAGGAAAAAGTTCTCTTTTACGCGCTATTTCTGGGTTATGGAATACAGGGACAGGTCATTTGGTGCGACCTCCCCTCGACGATTTATTATTTTTACCCCAACGTCCTTATATCATTTTAGGAAACTTGCGTGAACAGCTAATTTATCCTCAAACGACAACGGAGATGAGTGAATCCCAATTAAAAGAAATCTTACAAGAAGTTAACCTACAAGATGTTCTTAATCGCATCAAAAATTTTGATGAGGAAGTGGATTGGGAAAATATTTTATCTTTAGGAGAACAACAGCGTCTAGCCTTTGCGCGACTATTCGTTAATCAGCCAGATTTTGTGATTTTAGATGAAGCCACCAGTGCTTTAGATTTAAAAAATGAAGATCATTTATATAAACAGTTACAACAAACTGGCAAGACCTTTATTAGTGTCGGACATCGAGAAAGTTTGTTTAACTACCATCAAAAGGTTTTGGAACTTTCCGAGGATTCTACTTGGCGTTTAATGAGAATGGAAGACTATCATCCATCAGCAGCGATTGCAACTCATTCTAACAATACCAAAACCGTTGATGAAACGATAGAAATTGTCTCTGAAATTAACAATCAAGACAATTTTACCCATCAAGAAATGCAAAAACTGACCAACTATAGCTTAAGTACCATCAAAAATAAAGCCAGTCGAGGTCAAATAATTGTTGCCAATGATGGCATGAGCTATCGTTATGACAAAACCCTTGATATTGCCAAATGGGTGAGAGTTTAGCTTCTCAAGGAGCTTCGATCGAACTTAAAAAGGCATCTCGCCGCAGTTCGGGAACCTTCAAAGAAGATTCTCGACCCATTACATTGTTCGCCAATTCCGAGTTGAATTGGCGAATTAAAAGCCGCCAGGACTTAAATAACTGGGATTTTCCTGTAGGGAAGTATCGAAGGGATTGGGTAAATCTTGGGTGCGAATTAAGGGGCCAGACTGTTGCTGTTGCATGACATCATAGTATAAAGTTTCGACCAATTTCGCATCCCGGGTAATCATATTATCGAAATAGGAACCTTGCATAAAAGTACGCCAACCCTCCCGAGAGTTGAACTGTCCTAAAATGCTGGTGTAGTCGTAGAAACGACCCGTATTGTTATTAACAGCGCGGTTAAACAAACCGGGGATATTATTAAATCCCACCGCCGTATCGGGAGAGGGGACAAGTTGCAATTGTTGGGTTTTTACCGGTGCCGGAGTGGTGGCGGGGGAACGTTGGGCGATCGCAATAGGCGAACTCAACCAGACTAAACCGGTTAAACAAAACAGGGAAGGAAGTAAAAATTGAGCGCGCATGGCTAAAAATCTCCTCACAGGGATAGGGTTAATTAAAAAATCGCGTCAATGGGATGAGAAAGAAATCAATACTAGCGATCGAGTCAATATATAATGACTTTTGGCTTAATTGTAACCGAAATTTTGGAGTCAGTCAGGCTCCCAATCCTGAAAATATGGCTAATTCCTCGGTAGCGAATCTCGACACTGCTTCCCTGCGTCAATTTCTCCTCGATGCTCTTGTCCGTCTTGCCTATGGAGAGGGGGATTTCACCCTGTCTTCAGGACAAAAAAGCAGCTACTATATCAACGGCAAACAAGTTACCCTCACTGCGGAGGGAGCTTTAGCCGTGGGGCGTTTATTGCTGTCGCTACTGCCTCCAGATACCCAAGCGGTGGCAGGATTAACCCTAGGGGCGGATCCGATTGTCAGCGCCGTTATTGTGGTATCTGCCTACGAAAATCGCCCGATTCCAGCTTTAATTGTCCGCAAAGAGGCAAAAGGTCACGGGACTATGGCTTATATTGAGGGTCCGACTTTAAACCCCGGGGCTGCAGTGGTTGTTCTCGAAGATGTGGTGACAACGGGGAAAAGTGCCATGGTAGCGGTAGAAAGATTACGGGATGCGGGTTATCAAGTAGATTTAATCATTGCTTTGGTGGATAGAGAGCAAGGAGGGGCGGAATTTTACCAATCTCAGGGAATAAAGTTTCAAGCTTTGTTTTCGATTCGGGATCTACAGGCGGCTTATCACAATAAATAGCAGGGAGTGGCCAGAAACGCTCGATAACTGGATTTTAACAGTCGGTAAAACTTATCGCACAAGGGACTGGAGAGCGGCTTTAACTGCCTAAACGGTAAGTTATCTCCATTTTTTTCCTGTGAATAATTGGTCACTAGCCGAGGTTTTCGGCCCGAAGAAACAGCTGGGAACATTGATAGATTCAGAGTCTAACTATTGACTAATAGCTATTCTCGGCGGGGGACTCAAGATGCCTTGACTCTCTTTGGCTCTAAGAATTGAAGCCTTTATCACTTTCTGATAACCCTCAGACCGACTAACTGTATACTAGGCTATAAGATTTGCTTAAAAATCTTCGGACCATGCCGAACTATCGACAGTACAGCGATCGCCAAATATGAATCAAGGCATAGATTTACAAGAAAGTTTCATTAAATCCCTAACAGACCTGGGATTAAGTGGAGGACTGGCTAAAGCGATTTGGATGCCTTTACCCATGTTCCTGATGATTATAGCCGCCACGGTGGGGGTTTTAGTCTGCGTCTGGTTAGAAAGGAAAATTTCCGCCGCCGTCCAACAGCGTATCGGGCCGGAATACGCAGGCCCCTTGGGCGTTTTACAACCGGTCGCCGACGGTCTGAAATTAGTCTTTAAAGAAGATGTCGTCCCCGCTAAGGCTGACCCTTGGTTATTCCTCTTCGGGCCGATTTTGGTGGTGATGCCGGTGTTTGTCTCCTATCTCATCGTCCCCTTCGGTCAAAATCTGGTGATTACTGACCTAAACGTAGGTATCTTTTTATGGATTTCCTTGTCCAGTATTGCCCCCATTGGCTTATTAATGGCGGGTTATGCCTCGAATAATAAGTATTCCTTGCTGGGAGGCCTGCGGGCGGCGGCGCAATCGATTAGTTATGAAATTCCCTTGGCTTTATCGGTATTAGCGATCGCAATGATGTCTAATAGTCTCAGTACCATTGATATTGTCGAACAACAATCCGGTTATGGCATTTTAGGCTGGAATATCTGGCGCCAACCGGTGGGTTTTCTGATTTTCTGGATTGCCGCTTTAGCTGAGTGTGAACGTCTGCCTTTCGATTTACCGGAAGCGGAGGAGGAATTAGTCGCCGGTTATCAAACCGAATACGCGGGGATGAAATTCGCTCTCTTTTATGTGGGTTCCTACGTTAACCTCGTGCTGTCGGCCCTAGTTTTCGCCGTCCTCTATCTTGGCGGTTGGGAATTTCCTATCCCTGTCAATGCTTTGGCCGGCTGGTTGGGAGTGAGTGAAACCAATCCTTGGCTACAAATTATCACCGCTTCCCTAGGGATTACGATGACAGTATTAAAAGCCTATTTTCTCATCTTCATCGCTATTCTCTTGCGTTGGACCGTACCCCGGGTTCGCATTGACCAATTACTCGATTTAGGCTGGAAATTCCTCTTACCAGTATCTTTAGTTAACTTACTACTTACCGCCGCCCTAAAACTAGCTTTTCCCTTTGCTTTTGGCGGTTAATTCCCGTTTTTGCCCTGTTAACCTACTACCCCTCTGACCATCATGTTTAACATCCTCAAACAAGTCAGCGATTACGCCAAAGGTAGCATTCAAGCGGCGAAATACATCGGCGAAGGTTTATCCGTTACCTTTGATCATATGCGTCGTCGTCCGATTACCGTCCAATATCCCTACGAAAAGTTAATTCCCTCGGAACGTTATCGGGGTAGAATTCACTTTGAGTTCGATAAATGTATCGCTTGTGAAGTTTGTGTGCGAGTTTGTCCGATTAATTTACCGGTAGTGGATTGGACTTTTAACAAGGAAATTAAAAAGAAAGAACTCAAACACTACAGTATCGATTTTGGGGTCTGCATTTTCTGCGGTAATTGTGTGGAATACTGTCCGACTAATTGTTTGTCCATGACCGAAGAATACGAACTAGCGACCTATGATCGTCATGAATTAAACTATGATAACGTCGCCCTAGGCCGTTTACCCTACAAAGTCACCCAAGACCCGATGGTGACACCTCTGAGGGAATTAGGTTATCTGCCTAAAGGTGTCATCGAACCCCACGATTTACCCGCCGGTAGTCAACGCGCTGGTAAACGTCCGGAAGAAATTACCGATTAATTAGCAGTTAGGGGGCTCCGAGACAGCTTTTTCTCCCCAATCCCCCCCGCAACGCGCACGCAGTGACCACCCCATCACCTAATCCCTGACTGATAACTAATAATTAATAACTCTCAAACCTAAAAGGAGATGGAACTACTGTGAATTTAGCCGAGGGCGTTCAAATAGTATCTTTTGGCATTTTAGCAGCCCTGGTAATCGGGACCGCTTTAGGCGTGGTACTATTATCTAATATCGTTTATTCCGCCTTTTTATTGGGCGGTGTTTTTATCAGCATTTCCGGTTTATATCTCTTACTAAATGCTGATTTTGTAGCGGCGGCACAAATTCTAATTTATGTGGGCGCAATTAACGTTTTAATTCTCTTTGCCATTATGCTTGTTAACAAGCAAGAGGACTTTTCTGATATTCCTAAACGTTGGATTCGTCGGGCATCTACAGCTTTAGTTTGTGTGGGTTTATTTGTGCTGTTATCGACCATGGTTTTAATCACGCCTTGGTCAATTTCTAGCACTTCTCCCGCCGTAGTAACTAATACTTTAGTAGAAATCGGTAAGCATTTCTTTAGTGATTTCCTGCTACCCTTTGAATTAGCTTCCGTGCTGTTATTAATGGCCATGGTCGGAGCAATTATTTT
Source organism: Microcystis flos-aquae FACHB-1344 (assembly GCF_014698375.1). NCBI lineage: Bacteria > Bacillati > Cyanobacteriota > Cyanophyceae > Chroococcales > Microcystaceae > Microcystis > Microcystis flos-aquae. Next base: position 38,578 of record NZ_JACJSW010000227.1, read on the forward strand.
AGCTCGTCGTGACCTTATCCCCACCCTAAAAGCTGAAGAACCTACGGCCACAGCTTTAACATTACCCGAACGACCTAGAGAATTAACCGCCCCTAAATAGGACAAAAGAAAGAGGTATCATGCAGATTCAGTTAGAGTATTATTTGTTATTAGCGGCGGCTTTGTTTTGTATCGGAATTTACGGTTTAGTCACCAGTCGCAATGCCGTCCGGGTTTTAATGTCGATCGAATTGATGCTCAATTCCGTTAACATTAACTTAATGGGTTTTTCCAACTATCTTGACCCCGCTAATATCCGAGGCCAAATTTTTACTATTTTCGTGATTACCGTAGCGGCAGCCGAAGCAGCCGTGGGTTTAGCGATTATCCTGACTATCTATCGTAACCGCGACACGATCGATATGGAACAGTTTAACCTGCTCAAATGGTAAGGTTTTAAATATTTACCCCCCCTCTCTCCCTTTTTTGGGGAGAGTTTTTTTTGGCTAATTTTCCCTGTTAACGGGGATAAATCTCGGTGACAACTCGATCGGGGGAGCTACTACTAACAACAATGTTATTATCTTCTAAAGTTCCGATCGCTTTATCGCCAGTGAGATTAAATTTTGGTTCCTGTTGTTCATAGATAATATTCCCCTCGGCCTCGACAATTTTTTCCGACATTTTCCAAGTTAAAATCTGACTATACAATTGCGCCCCAGTTTTCTGATTAATTCCCTTAACCCCGTCCTTGAGATAAGCGATGCGATTGCCTAATTCCACCACCACACGATTACCAGTAATAGTAATTTGATCTTGATATTGAAAAATTTCCGTGGGGCGATCGGAAGTTAGGGTACGATTTTGATAGTTCCAAATTGCCTGAGAACCAGAAATCTGTAAAGGTGGTTCTAAAGAGCGATATTCGAGGTTTTCTTGCAGGATAACCTGATTATTTTTTCTTTCCCAACGACCACCGATAGCAGTAAGGCGATCGATAATAGTTTTATTAATATAGCGATCAAAAGCGACTTTTTGATCGGTACTAATGACCTGTTGCGGAATTTCCCAGTACAGGCGCTCGGTTTGCAGGACGACACGAGATTCCTTGGCGGTAGCCACCACTTGACCTTGTAATTCTAGTTTTTCTTGGCGCGTGTCGTAGCGTCCTTGGCGGGCCTTGGCTTCTAGTTGTAGATGACTACCTTTGATCCCTTTGGGGGAGATTAAAATACCTTCCTTGGGTAGCCAACGCAATTCAGGAGCGTTAATAATGGCTTTATTGCGGGGATCTACAGCCACAATATTATCTTTGAGGAGAATTTCCTGGCCTTCCTTGTAAACTTCACCGCGGTCAGCACTAACCTGTAAAACTACTTTCCCATCTTGATAGATATTACCCTTGATATTTTCCAGACGGGCGATTTTTTGGTCTTGGGTGTAGGTAGCTTTTTTGACTTGAATTTTCCAGAGGGGTTGTCCCGAGGGGTTAGCCTGTTCTAAGGTGGCATTATTGAGAATTAGGCGGCCAGTTTCTTCAATTTTAGGCGATTCTGTCGGCGAAATTGTCGGCGGATCGGGAGGTTGACAGGCTGTTAATCCCAGCAAACCGATTAGAAGGGCAGCCCCGCGCCCAATTGATAATTTTAATTGTAACCGCTGCCTCAATTTCGATCGCTCCGCTGCTATTTTCTCTCCTCCCAGTGTAGGGTAAGGGGTCGCCCCTTGACCGGTTGAAAGTAGTTCACTCGCTAGTTTTGCTGGGAAAAACCCCCGGTTGAACGGTGAGAGTTTGTTGTTTACCCCTGCGGTTAATCTCGATTTCCAGATTACCACCGATCGCACTGGTTTCTACACCTTGCTGCACATCGGCGGCGGTTTTAACGGGGTTTCCTGCCACAGTTTCGATGATATCACCCGCTTGCATTCCGGCTTTTTGAGCGGGGGAATTTTCCACCACTCGCAGGACGATTACCCCTTCATTTTGGTCAATATTAAAGTTTAATTCTTTAGTTTCGTTCAATTGCTGCCGTAATTCTGGGTTTAGCGTCACCATGTGGATACCGATGTAGGGATGTTCCGCTTTACCCTTGCTAGATAGCTGTCCCGCCACTTTTTGGGCGGTTTCGATGGGAATAGCAAACCCTAAACCCTGGGCATCGGCCCGAATTGCCGTATTAATGCCGATAACTTCCCCCTTGGCGTTTAGCAACGGGCCGCCGGAATTGCCGGGGTTAATAGCGGCATCGGTTTGGATAAAACGAACCCGTTTATCGGGAACCCCCACTTCGCTGCTAGTGCGTCCTAGGGCGCTAATAATGCCCACCGTAACCGTATTATCTAAGCCCAGGGGATTGCCAATAGCGATCGCCCACTCCCCGGGGATTAAAGTTTCGGCCTTGCCAAAAGTCACCGTCGGTAAATTTTTCGCCTCGATTTTCACCAGGGCCACATCGGTCATATTGTCAACCCCCAGGACTTTACCTTGATGAGTTTGACCGTTTTTCAAAGTCACTTTTACTTGGGTTGTCCCTTCCACCACATGGGCATTAGTTAAAAGTAGTCCATCTGTACTAACAATAAACCCGGAACCGGTTCCCCGTTCCAAATGCTCCCTGGGAATCGGCACTTCATTACCAAAAAAGCGCCGAAAAAAGGGCTGTTTAAATTCTTCGGGAATTTGGTCGGCCACTTCCCGGGCCGAGTCAATCCGCACCACCGCCGGCCCGACTTTCTGCACGGCCTGGGCGATAAAATTAACATTGCCGTCGTTTTGGGGAATAACAGGGAGAGAGAGGGAAGCGGGGAGGATTGCCGGCGGTTTATTTACCTCTAGGGGCGCTTTTCTGCTTAAATACTGATTTCCTAGCACACCCACAGTACCGCCTAGGGCGAGTAATCCCAGTGAAATCCCCAATCTTGTCAATAAACCCATAAGCTCTAGCCCTAAAATGTCGTGTGCGGTGGAATCGGCGCCAAACTTACCTACAATTATAGGCTGTCTTTTTTGTCGGTAGGGAAGAATCAATGGGAACTTACCCCGTTCACCCGTCTTCTTTTAGCGGTAAAATCACGAAACAGCTATGAGAATCTCAGTTCATGCAATTGTTTGATCGCATCCGTTTAGGGATAGCCGTAGCGGTGGCTAAAACCGTTACTGCTGTGGTTAAAGGACTCCGTTTAGGGGCTGCCAGCGTCTTGCCGGGGGAAATAGCCCGTCGTCTCCATCCCCGTTTGTTGCCGCTACTCTGTGGGCAAGTCCGAGGGGGGGTAATCTTGGTGGTTGGCACGAATGGAAAAACTACCACTTCCCTACTCCTAAGAACTATTCTAGAGCGTCAAGGGGCAAAAGTCACCCATAATACCACTGGGGCGAATTTAATTAATGGTTTAATCACTGCTTTATTGGCCGATGCCAATTTATTCGGCACTTTAAAGGCTGATTATGCCATTTTAGAAGTGGATGAAAATATTCTCCCTTTGGTTTTAAAAGATTGTCGTCCTCGCGCTATTTTAGCTCTCAATTTGTTTCGCGATCAACTCGATCGCTATGGGGAAGTGGATACGATTAGTCGCCGTTGGCAAGGGGCCATATCTCCCCTACCCACCGATACTTTAGTGATTCTCAATGCTGATGATCCGACCCTTTCCCATTTGGGTCAACAACTGCCCCAAAGAGTTGTATATTTTGGCTTAAGTGAGCCGGAATTATATCTAGAAGAAATTCCCCACGCTGTGGATTCTATTTACTGTCCTAAGTGTGGCGCTTCTTTGGATTATCGTGGGGTTTATCTCTCCCATTTAGGGGATTTTAGTTGTCCTAGTTGCGGCTTTAAAAAGAGTAGTCCTGCTTTTCATAGTCACGATTGGCCGCAGATTTTAATCGGTGTTTATAATAAATATAATACTTTAGCGGCGGGTTTAGTAGCCCAGGAATTAGGGATTAAAGATCGAGAAATTTTTGAGACAGTTCAGGGTTTTAAAGCGGCTTTTGGTCGAGCGGAAGAATTAGAAATTGAGGGTAAAAAAGTTAGAATTTTACTGTCTAAAAATCCTGTGGGTATGAATGAAACAATTCGCGCAGTGGCTGATATTTTACAGAAAGAAAAGTCTTCTACTACTCTCTTAGTTCTCAATGATCGCATCCCCGACGGTACGGATGTTTCTTGGATTTGGGATGTGGATACGGAAAAATTAACCCGTTTGGGAACAACTTTAGTAGTAACGGGCGATCGACTTTATGACATGGCTTTACGCTTACAATATAGTCAGGATAGTCTCGCTTATCCCGTTAATTTAATTGTTGAATCCGAGCTAAAAAAAGCGCTCCAAATTGCCCTTAATAACACCAAAAATGAGGAAACTTTACATATTTTACCCACCTATTCTGCTATGTTAGAAGTACGAGAGATTCTCACAGGTCGAAAGATTTTGTAGAAATTAGAAAAGGGGGACATAAGCGCAAGCTTACATTAGCTTTTTTTGTGAGATGCTTACACGCAGTTGTTCAGATATTTGTAATAATTTTTGATATTTCTACAAACTTGAGATGCAGTCCGTCTCCTGTCTCCTGTCTCGGAGTCTCCTGTCTCGGAGTCTCCTGTCTCCTGTCTCCTGTCTCCTGATTAAAAATTATGCAAGAAATAGAACTAAAAATCGGCTGGTTGTATCCGACCTTAATGAGTACCTACGGCGATCGAGGTAATGTTATTACTATTCAAAGAAGATGTCAATGGCGTGATATTCCTGTGACAATTATTCCCCTAGATGCTCAAACAGAAGCCGAGACATTTTATCAAGTAGATATAATTGTTGGGGGTGGGGCGCAGGATCGGCAGCAGGAGATCGTTATGCGGGATTTACAGGGGAGAAAAGCAGCGGCGATGAAAGAACAATTATCGGCAGGAATACCGGGAGTTTTTACCTGTGGTTCCCCACAATTATTAGGACATTATTACGAACCAGCTTTCGGTCAAAGAATCGAGGGATTAGGATTATTAGACCTAGTAAGTAAACATCCCGGCCCCAATGCAAAACGCTGTATCGGTAACGTGGTTTTTGAAATTACTGCCTCCCCCTTAGCGGAGGAAATTAAAGCTATGACTGGGGAAAAACCGCTAGTAATTGGTTTTGAAAATCACGGGGGTCGTACCTATTTACAAACCGTTTCTCCCTTAGGAAAGGTGATTACCGGTTACGGAAATAACGGAGAGGACGGTTATGAAGGGGCATTTTACCACAATGCGATCGCTACCTATGCCCACGGTCCCCTACTACCCAAAAATCCCTTTTTAGCCGATTGGTTAATCAGAAAAGCTTTAGAACAAAAGTATCAAAAACCCGTTTTTTTAACAAAACTTGATGATTCTCTGGCCCTGAAAGCAAGATTTGCCATGTTTGAACGACTAGAACTAACCGGCGTGACCAATAAAGCCTAAACTGGTCATATACACTTATGGCAGGAGATAGTCAAACTAGCCATTAAGAATTTTAATTGTGGCAGCTTATGAAATTATGACTGGAAAAATTATCGATCGTCAAACGGCGGGGTTTCTCGTCCTCATCATTCCCCTAGCGGTGCTAATCATCCTTGTTTTTACCGCTTGGCCATTGATCCTACTTGTCTTCTTCTTAACTCTGGCAGTCAAGGTGTGGCAAGACTATCGCTGGTCAAAATTATCGACGGTGATTAACCCCTATTTCAATCAACTTTTACAGGACAATCAAGGTTGTCTCACCCCGATTGACCTATCGGCAAAAGCCAATCTCACGGCCAAATTAGCCAGACAATTTTTAGACAAAAAAGCTGAGGAATTTGGGGCGCAAAAAAAAGCTGTAGGCGATCAGGGTATGGCCTATTACTTTATCACCGCCAGTACCTTGGGTAGTATTTTTGATGAGAGTGACCCCTCTTTAGAACAAATAGGGGAAAAACAAATTCCTGCGATTACTGCATCGAGATTCCCTCGGACCAATTTAGAGCAATCGCAGGAGACTAAATCCCCCCTGATTGTCGCCGAGAAAAGCGAAAATTCCGTCCCGGAGGTTCCTGTTATTTCCTCCTCCCAACCTCTGACTAATTTAGGTAAATTATTTGAGGAAAAAGAGGAAGAAAATACCGCAGCGATCGCTGTTCAAGAAACGGTAATTCAAGAACCGGAGGAGATAATTAATCCTAGTTTGAACAGTCCTGACAGTTCTTTATCCCAATCAGAATCAGAAGTTAGGGAAGAATCTCTAGCCACTGTATCTGAAACCATCTCATCGATGAGTTTGGCGGATTTGGCTAAACGTTTAGGAGTTACCCCAGCCGTTTTGGGTAGAAACAAAAAAAATAAATCGGAAGCAGAATTTGCCGATTGGAGTCGCATCAGAGATCCCGATGGTATTGCTTGGAAATTTGACGCAAAAAACTCCTTATTTGTGGTCAGCTGATAGGGAATTTGTTTTGTTTTTTAGACAGGCTCAATGCCTGTCTTTTTTGGCTCTACGTCCGACCCCTGTTTCATCTACAAAATTGCCTTCAAGCACCAAAATCTCTTCACCACCGGGATGTCCATGCAGCGGGAAAAAACCACCGGGATAGAATCGAGTCAGCATTGTTACTGGATGATCCTGGATTTCATGGTCAGACTCGAAACAGCCAAACCAAATTCCAGTAAAGTTTGTCTGAAACCAAGTTAATCGTGTGGGAAGCACAGATGTGCGACTTATTGACATACTCCCACCGTCAAGCTAGGCTGTGACGGGGGATTCTTGACCTATCACTATCGTAAATTCCTTGTTCAACGAGACAGCTTAGATTCTCAATGTCTCCACTGAAACCCCAGAGGCCGGACTCTCCCAAGGCGTTTGGGTCGGTTTCTGTTTGCCCAACAGTACCGTTGAGATGATTTCCCAAATATTGCCACCCTTTTTTAAGAATATTTATTGCTGCATTATGATCCCTATCTAAGATTGTTTTACAATTGGGGCATTGATGAGTAAGTGCAATCGCCTATCTTGTAGTGGACTGTTTCAATTAAAATAGGGCAATAGATTTCGGCTTAAAGTCTTAGATTATAGAATTTATAGCATTTTTCTAATACACCAAATTAGCTGAAACAGTCCAGTAGGGTGCGTTAGTGATAGCGTAACGCACCCATTTTCTTAAGATGGTGCGTTACGGCGCGATAATAATTTAATTATTAACAAATTTCCTTTAAATACGCGCAAACACGCACCCTACAAGCTGATTTAAGAGAAGTAGAATCCTTTATTTAGTCAATGGTTAACATATAATTGAGTTAAGACATTCTCACTCAACGATTTTCCCTATGGCACAAGGTCAGGAACCGAACGATAAAAATTATGAAGTGGAGCGTCAATTGAGGAGTCTTAATCGGCGACTGGAGCGTCTGGAAGATACCCAAGTGACAGGAAGAGAGCTAAACCAGAGTTTTGATCGAGTCTATGAGGAAATTGATCATCTTGAAGATAAAGTTGATCGGCTTCAATCGAATTTTGAAGAGTTTCGTGATGAGATTAACCAAAAATTAGATACGATTTTACAACATATTACGGGCATCAATTAAATTGACAGCGATCATCAATAAAGTATTATCGTAGGTTGGGTTGAACGATAGTGAAACCCAACACTTTTAAATAATTGAGTTGGGTTTCGTTCCTCAACCCAATCTACAGATTACTAAAAATTGTTGATAAGTAACAATTTTAGTTATTCCAAATTGTTGCAAAATTAATAAATCTTGATCGCCTGTAATTAAAAAGTCAGCTTGACTATCTTTGGCTAAGGCTAAAAGGTAGTTATCTTTAGCATCTCTACAGATATTAATTTTTGATTTAGTCTCAATACATAACCCAATTATGCTTAAAAGTTCAAGTAATTCTTGAACTTTACTTTTGGGAAAATGCTTTTGTAATTTTGGTCTTTTGGTAACAAGGTTAATCTCATTAAGTAGCTGTGGAGAAAAAATCGGCACAAGAGTTTTGGCTAACTGTTTACCAATAAGAAAGCTAATCCAAAGGTTAGTATCAATAATAACTTTAATCGGTGGCTTGTTGTCCATAAATTTCAGCCCTAACTTCCTCCACTTCTTCGGTAATTGTCTCTAGGGAAAGCTCATCAGTTTTAAAGGTTTCTAAAAGTTGGGTTAATTTGTGATTTAAAGTTTCTTTTTCGAGTTCTTTACTGAGTTTTATTTTGTCACTTTCTGGGAGTTGTTTAACCAAATCTAAAATCTGGTCAAAGTTTAAGGTTAGTTGGTAAGTTTTTTGGTTCATTTTCTCAAATTATTGTTTATTGATAAAGTTTAATTGCTCGCAGTGCATACTCAAAACAACGTTCCCGAATATCTATTTGTTTCTTCTATTCTTTTTGATAATTCATAATTCATAATTCAAAAGAAAGGTCTGGTTCAGCCTCTATACAACCGATAAAATCAGACCAATCTTCTGTTCGCTGCTCTTTCATTTCCTGTGGGTTGGGAGAATATCGTTTTTTGAGAATATCTACAAGTTCAAGAATAGTCTGTTGTGCGTCGAGGGGAAGAGACGCAATATCTTCTTCAATTGTTTCTAGGTTTATCATTGTCATTGTTTAAATGCGCGACAGCTTATTCTCATTGTAGCAAATTACTGAAACAATTAGGCTGAAACTAATTCAAATTTAACCTTTATTTTTAGGGCTGTAGCGATGAGATTTAGCAACAAAAAAGAGTTTCCTTCATAGTCAGCATTTTCTAAGGCTTCAATAATAGATTCATCAGTATTAATTAATTCTGCTAAAGCTTTTGTTGAAAGATGATGTGTTTCCTTAATCTTAAATATTTTTCTGGCTACTTCGTCATCAATACGAGCCTTTTCTAATTCTAATTGACGTTCTGGATTATTAGCATAATAACGTTGGTAAAGAATTTGTAAGCCATCGGCTGTCGTTTGGTGTGTATTCATATCAACTCCTGAAAATAGGTGTGTAATTCGGGATTTTTTTCAAATTTAGCTTTGTTTTTAATTGCTTGCTCGATTTCCAGTGGTAGAACTTCTTTTTCTTTAATTATACCATGAGAAATGACCACAGCTTTGTTTTTATAAAAGAAATAAAGAATTCTATAATTTATTCCTTTAAAATTAACTCTCAATTCATAAATTTTGTCCCGCAAAAAGTCTGCTTCTGGTCTGCGTAATTCATATCCTAGTTCTGCCAGTCTTTGTAATTTGATAAAGCATTTGTTTTGAGCTTTGCCAGGAAGACTATCAAGCCATTCTATAATTGGTATATTACCTCTTTCATCTTGGTAAAAAATAAGTTGTATTTTTGGCATATTAAAGCTTTTATATATGTGAGTTTTCTAACAAATGATAAATTAAATAGTGTCAAGTATCGAGTTCCCCAAAAGCTGATGTTTACATGAGCAAAACCCCTCAAATTAGACTTGACAAAAAACCTGAGATCGTTATATTCTACAGGTAACAAGCTTTTAAACGAGAGAGCCACGCCCCACGCACCAATTATATCATTCATTCTACCTGAATATCAAACAGGAACTAGAAACCTGTTACTAGGGAGAGATTACTGCGGGGGGGATATTCGGTAGCAGTTAAATAATCATAATAAAAACCACTCCAGACACAGTGGCGGCTCTTGTCGGGTGCGTTAGTGATAGCGTAACACACCAATTTTCTTAAGATGGTGCGTTACGGCGCGGTAATAGTTTAATTATTAACAAATTTCCTTCAAATACGCGCAAACACGCACCCTACAAGCTATCAAAAGAGTCAGGCTTATCCAAAGAATGGACGATTTTATGGATTGGATTAGGGAAAAAATCTATAAACTTCTCTTCTGTGTAAGAATCGACTAAAGATCAGTTCATCGTTAATAATTGCAACACCAATGCGATAATCTCCTATTTTGATACGATAAAAACCCTGATAACCTTTAAGCTTTTTGAGGTTTTTTATATCATCCAGTGTTTGAGCTAATTTGCATTCATTGACAACAGTTTTGATCTCAGATAATAGTTTTTGATCTTTAATTTTTCTTAAGTCTTTGGAGAATTTAGCTACAAATTGAATTTTCATTCAGCTTCTCCATTGAGAATAGCAAAAACTTCTTCTTCTGGAACAAATTCACCATTTAATACTTCCATAATAGCATTAGCTAAACCAATATCTTCTAAGGCTTCGATAACAATTTCATAAAATAGTTCCCGTTTGTTTTGCATCATTTCAATGAGGATTTCGGTTAGGATTTCTTTGGTTTTTTCTTCGGTAATGATCGATGACATTGCGGTTAGTCCTTTGAATTATGAATTATGAATGGGGAGCGAGGTAACAGGTAACAAGCCAGAAAATCGGCGTACTTCATGACTTTGAATACCGCTATATATATTATAGGTTACTGTAATCCACTATGTCAAATTGGCTGGTGCGTTACATTAATATTGGGACTTAAACGATCAACAAGAGTATAATAGAGTATAATCGTTAAAGAGTAAGCACTTTACGTTGAAAAATCGGCGATGAAAGAGACAACCCCAGCCGCGATGCCCCCATGCTTTGACCGATGGTGTCGGCGGTTTGACAATTGCTTCAAAAACGAAGCGCAAAAAAACGGCTTCAGACAATATTTAGGAGGATTATTAGGGGAAAGTGAGAGGAAAAATCTCACTCAAATGGCCAATAATGCCGTCGGAGTAGTTTATAACCGATTACATCACTTTTTGACCGAATCTCCCTGGTCAGACCGTCAGGTGAATGAATGTCGGTTGCAAGTGATGAACCAATGCCGCCAGACGCAAATACCCCGAGGATTTTCCCTGATTGTCGATGACTCAGGACATCGAAAAAGTGGCAATCTGACCGCCGGAGTTGGCAGGCAGTACCTGGGAGAAATTGGCAAGACAGACAACGGAATAGTCGCCGTCACTAC
>NZ_JACJSW010000228.1:0-7386 GCF_014698375.1 Microcystis flos-aquae FACHB-1344
GGAACCTTTTACTGTGGTTCAAATTGATGCCCATGGCGATATGCGTTTTGAGTACGAAGGCTCCCACCATAACCACGCCTGTGTGATGCGTCGGGTGTTAGAAATGGGTTTACCGACCTTACCCGTGGGAATTCGGGCTATTTGTCGAGAAGAAGCGGAATTAATCGCTAAACAGCAGATTCCCGTGATTTGGGATCGAGATATCGCCGGTGATCCGAATTGGATCGAAAAAGCGATCGCCAAAATTACCACCGAGAAAGTATTTTTAACCATAGACGTGGATGGTATAGATCCGGCTTTAATTCCGGGGGTGGGAACCCCGGAACCGGGGGGGTTAAGTTGGCATCAAACCCTAGGCTTTCTCCGTCGTCTTTTCCAAACTCATCAGGTGATTGGCTGCGATGTGATGGAATTGGCCCCGATTAGTGATTCGGTGGTCTCAGAATTTACCACTGCCAAGTTAATTTATAAGTTAATTGGCTATCAATTTATTGCCTAGGGGCTTGCCTAATTAGAAGCAATCGTGTTATAATAACAATTCGTGCGGACGTATAGCTCAGTTGGTTAGAGTACATCGTTGACATCGATGGGGTCACTGGTTCGAATCCAGTTACGTCCATAAATTATCTGCCCTAGTCCCGGTCATAACCTTCATCTCTAATGATAGGATGAACGATCGAAGCTCTCCAGACAAACCCTATGACTAGCTTACTGCGCGACTTTTGGTATGTGGCCACACCGGCAAATAAACTTAAACCCGGTCAGCTAATGGCCAAAAAAATGCTAGGTGAACCGATTGTTGTCGGGAGGAGAGAGGATGGAGAAGTGTTCGCATTGCGGGATATTTGCCCCCATCGTGGCATTCCGCTGCACCATGGCTGGATTGAAGGGGATGGGGTGTACTGTTGCTATCATGGCTGGAAATTTAACACTAGCGATGGCGTTTGTTCTGAGATCCCCTCATTAACGGAACACGATCGCCTTGATATTAGCAGAATTTGTGTCACCAGTTATCCCTGTCGTGAAATACAAGGTCATATCTGGGTGTTTATTCCAGCAGACTCAAAAAGAGAAATTAATCGAGAAAATCTGCCCCCTGTGCCGACTATTGCCGATTTTGGCAAACTTACCCCCAAAATAGCCGAAACTATCACTTTTGACTGCAATATTGACCATGCAGTGGTGGGATTGATGGATCCGGCCCACGGTCCCTACGTTCATACTTCTTGGTGGTGGCGCAGCGGTCCGCGCCAATTTCGGGTCAAGGAAAAACAATACGAACCTGTTCCCCTCGGTTTTCGTCTTGCCCCCTATGATATGCCTGTAAGTGCGAAACCTTATAAAATTTTGGGTAATAAAGTATCGATTGAAATTGTTTTTGAATTGCCCTCGGTGCGTACAGAAATACTACGAGGCGACCGCCATTTAGCCTGTGCTTTTACGGCAATTACTCCCATCGATGAAAATCACTGCGAAGTCCATCAAAGTTTATACTATACGATCCCTTGGTTGGCATTTTTAACCCCTCTTTTGCGTTATTTAACTCGACAATTCCTCAAACAGGATCGCGATGTGGTGATTAAACAACAGGAGGGACTTAGTTATCATCCAGCTTTGATGTTAATTGATGATGCCGATACCCAGGCCAAATGGTATTATCGCCTCAAGCAAGAATACGAAAAATCTCAAGCAGAAAAACGGTATTTTGTCAACCCCATTAAAGCACAAATTTTACGGTGGCGCAGTTAGAATTTGATCATTTTATGACTGGACTTCCCCTTTGACAAAAGGTGATAACCTCTGCTTTAGGAGGGATTAAGAGAATTTCTGATGTCCTCTTACTGGGTACAAATCAGGGAAACCTTTCATAAATCTAAGGCTTTCTCTAAGTCTAATCATTGTCCTAAACTAGGCCTACAAGTCTCGCCATTAAATCCTCTTGCTGTGGCTAATTTTGATAATATCATCGGGTAATTTTGAGAGGTTGCCAAGGGTTCTTTTTTTTGACTTGATCTCCTTTTTAGCAAATATGATCCATCCCTGTCTATTAAGAAATATTACAATAAACATGGGTACGTTAAGAAAAGTTAACGGGTTTATCCATTGTAGTGACGAAAAAATTAACGGATTGACCGCAGGGATTGCCTATCAGCAATTCACAAACCGGGGGATTTTAATCGCTTTGGTTGTCGCTATTTTAGGAGGTGCGGCTAAACTTTTTGTTTTTTTCCCTCCCATTAATCTTTTGATAAAATTCCTTGTAAAAAAGCGGTAGTTTTTAAATCAATCCCTGTAATTGCCGTGCCAACAACTACCGAATATGCACCAACTTCGAGGGCTTTTTTTGCTTCTGTTGGAGTCGATATTCCTCCTTCACAGATAACAGGAACTGATAACTTATTAACTAATTCTTCTAGGAAAGAAAAACTCGGCGGTGGTAGATTTTTAGTTGCTTCTGTGTAACCGTAAAGAGTTGTACCGACAATATCAGCACCGGCTGCCACGGCATAAATAGCACTTTCGATCGAGTCTATATCTGCCATGACTAATTTACCAGTTTCCTGATGAATACGATCGATAATTGTGGCTAAATTTTCATCATTAGGACGCTTTCTTGGGGTAGCATCCAAGGCAATGATATCGGCACCCGCATCGGCAATAGCGAGAGCATCTTGATATTTGGGAGTAATATATACCGAACAATCGCGATAATTGCGTTTCCAGAGCCCAATTATCGGTATATCCGGCAATTGTTGACGGGTGGCTTTCAGATGAGCGGGACTATCAATTCTGACCCCACAAGCACCCCTATCCACGCAAGCATGAGCCATGGCGGCAATAATTACAGGATCGTGCAGAGATGACTCCACTGGTGCTTGACAGGAGACGATTAAACCTGATTTTAAGGTTTCTATTCTCATAAATTGAGGAGCGGGGATTTCAGTTATCAGTGAGCAGTAATCAGTAATCAGTGAAAAGAGAGCCAAACTTGTCAATAGACATCTCCAAGAATTATAACCCAATCACAGCTTACTTTTCTCTTGTGTACTAATTAGGGTGTGCTGAAAAAGTTTGTTGGTGGGGTTAAGGAGTCAGGAGTCTCCGAGTCAGGAGTCACTATTCAGGAGTTTCAGGCTTTGTTGCCCTCTCTTTTCGTACCAATTTATGTACTACAAGAAGGATAATGCCAGGTTTTTGAGAGTCCCAATCCGATTTTCGCAGCATGAACATCGGATTTTAACAGGTCAAAAGCCTTATTTTAAAAGGGTTTTACCATTATTCAGCAAACCCTAATTAAGTAGTTCGACAATTGAGATATACATCTTTCGTTGCTAATTCAATTTTATTGAAAAAATATGGAGTAATTAAACCATTTCTATTTGCATAAATCTCTTAAGCAGAAAAACTTTTAGCCTTGGAATAATATTAGGTCTATGTCTAATGGGCATCGTTCACTTAAAACTCAAATCTGATAACTGATAACTGATTTTGGACTTAGATTACTTAGGGCTGGCTGAATAAATGTGAAATATAGACTAGGTAAGGGTCTTAGGGTCTTTTTTCGCTCCCACAGGTGCAAGATTTTGAGAGAATCATGTTTCAAAACCTTACATCTTCATCGGCCCGCGTCCTGTACGGGCGAAGCATTCGGGCATAACCTATCGCTGAAACCCTAGATTTCCTATCCGAATGCTTCGCCCCTACTTTTTGCCGCAAACCTTACTTATAAGCAGCAATACACTGTTCAACTAAAGCGGTTACTGCGTCCACATCTTTCCAACCGAGAATTTCTGTGACTTTTTTCTCTAGATTCTTATAGGTTTTGAAAAACTCGGCGATTTCCTGCAAGCGATGGGGAGAGACATCTTTGAGGGATTTTACCTCAGCATAACGAGGATCTTTAGCGGGAACACAGAGAATTTTTTCATCGCGATCACCACCATCGATCATTTCTAACATACCAATGGGACGCGCCGTAATCACACAGCCGGGGAAAGTAGGCTGATCCATGATCACCATACCATCTAAAGGATCGCCATCATCGGCGAGGGTATTGGGAACAAAACCATAATCACAGGGATATTGTACCGAAGAATAGAGAACGCGATCGAGAGCAAAGGCGTTTAAATCCTTATCAAACTCGTATTTATTCTTACTGCCGGCGGTAATTTCCACTAAAACGTTAATTAAACCTGGTTTCGGTTGGGCAGGAATGCGCGATAAATCCACAAGCTTTCTCCAAATACAAGACAATAGCGCCTTTAGAGTCACCTAAAAGCGCAAGCAAAATTAAAACACACTTTGATTAACTCCGATCCAAATTTTACCCATAAGGGGGATCGGGACGAAGAAAAAAATTTTTATTTTGGCAATCGTCTATCTCAATTCTGTCACCTCATTTGCCTCGTTAGGGAGTAGGATGTGTTACCGGTAAGGGGTTCTTCGGTATAGTTAGGCGTGGAGTTATATCCAATCGCTAACAAGGGTAACGTTAGGGTCAGAATTGCGATCATGGTTCCGAGTAAATTGGCCCACCTATGACTAGGAGGTTCGGAAGTCTTCCCTGACGGGTTGCTTGATTCCATAAAGGGGTCGTGTTGAACTCGACAAGTAAAGAATACGAGAGATATATAGAGCAGTCAGCCATCGGCTTTTAGCTTTTAGCAAATTACTGCTATTTTTTGCCTTTGAGCTTGGTTAACGTCTCGTTAAAAAGCGAAACATTAACGGCAATACTCTCCCTACTAATTATATTTTACCCATTTTTTTCCAGGAGTTCCCTCTGATACTTTTCTTGACGATCTCTCCAGATCATGGTCTGTTGGTGTTTGTCCATGTCATACTAAATCAGTTTTTAATAACTGGATTTAGTATCAATCCACAAAAAAAATGTCTGAAAGGCTTAAACCTTAAGCGATCCAAACATTTTTTCATTGCAATCGGAGGGTGATATTGACTTTATGTCTTAACTTCGAGCTTACGATAGAAAGCTGGCTGTTAATGTAGCCTATTTAACCAAAATATCGATTTTTTGCTTATTTATCGGGATAGACATTGACCTTTTCTTAAAATTATCCGAGTTTAGAGATAATTGGTTAGCTAATCTCCCAATAAGCCAGGCCCCAGAGACCAGCAAGGCATCCGTCAGGGACGGCGATCAGGGCAAGTGGAGTTAATCTACCAATATGGATATCATAACTCGATCGAGGGAGAAAAGCCAAGAACCTGCGAGAAAATTGCCGATTTATCCCGGCCAATATTACTGCTCACATCGCCCTAGATCATGCCGTCAGTCATTCTTCAGCGAGAAACCACCTCGCTAGAGGATTCTGATTCTAGGGGGAGAGAGGGTTTAATTATCCCGTGTTTTGTCTCCTCTGGTGTCACTTGACGGATAACCTCCAAAGCTTCCTTGATCATTACTGCCATGGGAACCGCGACAATCACCCCCAGTAAACCGCCCACTCGCGCCCCCGTCAAGACCGAGACCAACACCCAAAAGGGATTTAACCCAGTGACACTGCCCAAAATCCGGGGAGCAATGCCATTTTCGACAATTTGCTGCACCACTACAGCTACGGCTAAAACTTGCAGAGCTAAACCAATATCGCGCAAAGCTAGTAAAGCTGTCACCGTGACAATGCCGACAGTTCCCCCAAAAGGGATTAAGGCCATGGTGCCAATCAACAGACCGAATAGGAGACCAAAAGGGACTTTAATCGATAAAAATGCCGTGACTAATCCCAGGGCCATGCAGGTGGCGCAAATCACCTGTCCGACAAAGTAATTCTGAAAACTTAAGCGTAGGGTTAGGGAAAAGGGTTGTTGGACGGGTTTGGGCAACCATTGGATAATACTCCTCCAGATATCGGGACTGTGGAGAAGTAGATAAAAGGTGAGGATAATGGTTAGCAGCACATCAAGCACCCGCACCACGGTAAAAACCGTGAGATTAAGGGCTAAATTAACGCTTCTTCCCGCTAAAATTTGCAATTCTGCCCCTAAACGACTGTTAAACTGAGCGATAACACCATCGAAACTGATCGGAATCGGCAGATTCATCGTGTCGATTTTGGTATCTAGTTGCATCAGTTGGCGCTGTCCCGAGTCTAACCATTCTGGCAATCTGTTGACAAATTGCTGTGCTTGGGTGAAGACTAAGGGAACTAGGGTTATTCCCACGGCCACAAAAATTAAAATCGTGATCAGGGAAACCACGATTGCAGCTAAACCCCGTTTTAATCCCTGACGTTCCAACCAAGTCACCGGATAACCCAAGAGAAAAGATAGAACGGCCGCTATCAGTAAAATAACAAATAAAGATTCAAAATAGCCAAAAATTGCCGATAATGCCCAGACATTCAGGACGACAAGTGGTGCAGCTAGAGCAATCACCAGTAAGCGAGATAAGGAATTCAGGGATTGCCACCACGTCTGAACCCAATTGCGTTTCGGGGGAACGACTTTAACTTCCACCATGAAGCCTCTTAAAAGGGTTGTTTCAATACTTGTATTCTGACAGATCGAAGCCGAACCCGCTAACTCAACCGGGGGGAAGTGGGGTGATGGGGTGTGAGATGCTGACAGGTGTAGGTTTACTACAACAACCTTATGGGTGTAACGGGGGCATCCTGCCGACATTTAAGGTGAACGCATCCGTTAGGCTGTAGATCTAGTCACTCCATACTTGACGAGACAATGCACTTGCATTACCATCAAGATCTAGTTTTTATAGACAGGCTTAGAGGTCGCTATGGCTGCAACGATGGCCCCATGCCCAGAATCCACTCTTACCGATCGCTATCAGACTACAATTCCCGATTCTGTTCGCAAAGCCCTTGGCTTGAATAAGCGTGATAAAATCTGCTACAACATACAGCCTAACGGCAAAGTATGGATTTCCAAGGCTGACGGAGCAGAAGAAAATGATCCGGTGCTTGGGAAATTTCTGAATTTTCTTGCACAAGATATGGAACAGAACCCTCAACACATACAGGCAATTAGTTCTAACCTAGTCAGTCATGTTCAATCTTTGGTCTGTGGGGTTGATCTGGATCTTGATGCACCACTTGTGGATGAGGACGAATAAGGTTGTCTATAGATCAGCCCCTAATAATTAATGGATGGAACATATTTGCTCATCGAAAATTTGGGTCTGAAACCCCGCCGTTTTACGGCGGCTTTGCTGTTAAATATGAGCATCGTTTACGAAATATATGCTAAAATATGAGACATGGAAAAAGCCTATTCTTACCGATTTTACCCGACACCAGAACAAGAGTCGCTATTGCGGCGCACTTTGGGCTGTGTAAGATTAGTTTACAATAAAGCTCTCCATCTCAGAACACAAGCTTGGTATGAAAGACAAGAAAGAGTAGGATATGT